>JBIOYJ010000097.1:0-2588 GCA_044870105.1 Gaiellaceae bacterium
GACCCGCGGTCGAGCGAGCCCGCCGCGCCGTCGGCCTGGTCTAGCCGAACAGCCTAATGGGGGTTGTCCGCCGCGAACTGGGCTGGATCGGGCACCTCGATCGGGCCCTCCTTGGGCGTGCCGAGCCGGAGGTGGTTCCCGAACGGGTCGCGCAGGCCGCAGTCGGTGCCGTAGAAGCGCTCCGTCGGCTCCTCGGTGAACTCGACGCCCTTGGCGACCAGCTCCTCATAGGTCTTGTGGACGTCGTCGACAGCGATGATGGCCGCCACGCCCATCGCCCCTTTGGTCACGAGCTCCCGGATCTGCTCGGCCGTCGAGTCGTCGAGCGCCGGCGGGCCCGGCTTCTCCAGGACCAGCTGATGGTCGGCGTCACCGGGGAAGCTGACGGTCAGCCAGCGCATGAAGCCGAGGTCGGCGTCGGTGTTCAGTTCGAAGCCGAGCTTCCCGACGTAGAAGTCGAGGGCCTCGTCCTGATCGAGCACGTAGACCTGTGTATGAGTGATTTTGTTTGGCATGAGGACGAGGCTAATCCTCCCTCCGCGCCCTCGCTTCTCCAAAACTGCTCGGTCTCGTCCACGCCTTCGCGAAGCAGGCCGGGACGGGTCTGAGGTCGGCGGCACGCCACCGATAGGTGGTCGGCGGCTCGCCGACGATGCTGGTGAACGTCCTGCTGAAGGTCCCGAGGCTCGCGAAGCCGACGTCGAAGCAGATCTCGGTCACGCTGCGGTCGGTCTCCCTGAGCAGGAACATCGCTCGCTCGACCCGGCGGCGCTGCAGGTAGCGATGCGGCGTCTCCCCGAACGTGGCGTGAAAGGTCCGGATGAAGTGCGCGTCCGAGACGTAGGCGATCCGTGCCAGGGTCGGAATGTCGAGCGGCTTCGCGTAGTCGCGGTCCATCGCGTCGCGCGCGCGCAGCATGCGGCGGTTGGACTCTTCGACGGCTCGGCTCATCTGACCTTCAGTCGGTCCGCATTGTGGCGAGCGCGGCCCGGAGCAGGCTAGTCCTCCGGCGACTCCTATTAGGTTGCCGAAGCGACCAGCCTGCAGGTGGGCTGAAAACCATCCCGTCACCGCGTTCGGATTCGGAGCTGAGAAGTCGCGGTGGGGGGTTGCCTCCAGCGCCACTGCTCCGGCCACAAAGCAGGCGTGCGGTCACCGGCCGCGCGCCGTACCTCAAGGACGAGCCGCAAGAGCGCTGACCGTGCCGCCGTGGACGCCCGCATCCGCTGACAGGCGTGTAGCGACGGGTTGGTCCTACGAGAGGCGAGCTGGAATGCCGCACCGTTGAACCGCATCTCCAGCGGTGCTCGCTCGGAGCACGAGCCTCGCGGCAGCCCAGGAAAACAACCGCGGCTAAGCGGAGCGATGGGAGAGCACGTTCACGATCGTCCCGCTTGGCTCGCGAAGCATGAAGCGGCGGACTCCCCACTCCTCGTCGCGCAGCGGATAAGCGATCTCGAGCCCCGCTCCACGACCCTCGTGTGGACCGCATCGACGTCATCCACCTCGACCGAGATGTCGGGCGCCGCCGGGTCGTCATTGCCGATGATCGTGACCTGGGCCGCGGGGTTGGTCGGCGAGGCGACGGTGGCCACCCAGCCCAGATCGATCGCCACCTCGAAGCCGAGTAGGTCGGCGAAGAAGTCCCGTGTCTCGGCCGCTGATCGAGCTGATGTTCGGGACAGCCCTTCTGATCGTCACCGTGCGTCCTCTATCAGAGCGCCGTGCGACCAGGTGGCCGATGGAGGCCACGACCAGCCTCGCAGCTGGAGCGGGCCCGTCAGCCGCTTCGCGTGAACTCCGGGAGCGGGCTTGGGTGCCTGGGCTCGTAGAGACCGATCTCGCCTGCGCCGGGGATCCTGAATTGCGCGATCCGGCCCCAGCCCTCATCCTCGATCGCCGAGACGAAGTCGACCCCCTTGCGCTCGAGATCCTCGACGGTCCGCTCGATGTCATGGCACATGAGGAACAGGGCGTGATGTCCGGGCCCGCGGCCCCAGCCGGAGCCGGGGTGAACGGCGACCTCGCCCGGCGGCAGGGCGAAGATCAGCCAGCCGTCGCCGGCATCGATCCCCTCGAAGCCCAGCACGTCGCGAAGGAACTCGCGAGCTCGCTCGGCGTCCTCGGCGAAGATGATCGTGTGTGCTCCGGCGATCACGCCCGCGGATCGTAGCCCGGCCACCGCCCGGCCGCGGAAGGCTTGAGACCGTGGATCGCCAGCTATTCGCCAACCGCCTACGCGGCGCTCGAGCTGCTGGCCGGCGGCGGCGTGGGCGGCGACTGATCGAATCCACCGATCGCGACCTGCGGGCACCCCGATCGTTCTGCTTCGGGCCGAATGCGAGCGCGTCCCGGGTCGGTGGCCCGATGCCCGCCTTGGACGACAAGCAGTAGCGCGTCACGCCGGCCTCCAGCCGCCCGTGCATCCGTCCCGCTTAGGGATGCCGTGTGGGATCGCCGTCGGCGTAGCGGAAAAGTCCTCGAAAGAAGTCCGAGAGGCGGTGTCGGATCGGGGCGGTGCTGTTCGTAGCAGGGGTGAGGCCGCCCACAAGGGGCGGCTGCCAAGGTAAAGGAGCCGCGAACATGAA
>JBIOYJ010000098.1:0-6389 GCA_044870105.1 Gaiellaceae bacterium
TGCCACGAGTTCCCGTTCGACACCACGGGCGAGATCGAAAGACCGCGACTCGAGCTGGATCTCCTGGGCTGTCGCGACGCCGAAGGCGACGCGCTCGGCCAGTTCTGCCGGCAGCGAGCGGCGCGCCCTTTCGACCGCCTCCGCGTCGGCGTCGAACGCGAAGACGCTTCCGGCGTCGGCTGCGATGCCCAGCGTGAGCCGCCCGTCCCCACATCCGAACTCGAGCACCCGCCTGCCTGCGAAGGCGCCCAGCCGCCGCAGGGCGGCGAGATGGGCGCCTTCAGTGTCGAGGATGCGTGGCATGGCCATCGGCCGGCCGGCTTTACGCCGGCACGCGCTCACCCGACGGGTCGGGGACGATGCGGATGTAGGGCTTCGGCTCCTCCCATTCGCCGAACAGTTCCGTCGCCTCGTCGTTCGAGACCGAGCCGGCGATGATGACATCTTCTCCCTGCCTCCAGTTCACCGGCGTCGACACCTTGTGCGTGGCCGTGAGCTGGAGTGAGTCGACTACGCGGAGCACCTCGTCGAAGTTGCGGCCGGTCGTCATCGGGTAGACGAGGACCAGCTTCACCTTCTTGTCTGGTCCGATCACGAAGACGTTCCGAACCGTCTGGTTGTCGGCTGGCGTCCGCGCCTTCGCGTCACCCGCCGCGCTCGCGGGCAGCATCCCGTACAACTTCGAGACCTTGAAGTCCGAG
The DNA here is from genome assembly GCA_044870105.1 of Gaiellaceae bacterium. GTDB lineage: Bacteria > Actinomycetota > Thermoleophilia > Gaiellales > Gaiellaceae > JBKPFU01. The sequence continues at coordinate 702 of JBIOYJ010000098.1, forward strand.
TCCCCGATGATGGGGTAGTTGGGCGCGTGCCCCTGGGTCTCCTCGATGTCGCGTGCCCATGCCTCGTGGTCGCCGGTCGAGTCGACCGAGAGCCCGATGATCTTGACGTTGCGCCGGTCGAACTCGGGCTTGATCTTGGCCATGTAGCCGAGCTCGGTCGTGCAGACCGGGGTGAAGTCTTTCGGGTGCGAGAAGAGCACCGCCCACGAGTCGCCGATCCAGTCGTGGAAGCTGATCCTCCCCTCGGTGGTCTCGGCCTCGAAGTCCGGCGCGGAGTCGCCAATCTGAAGCGCCATCGTCGTCCTCCTCTCGTGCTTGAACAGCGGCGAGGATCGCGTCAGGCTGTAACGACGGTGTAACGGAATGGAGTTTCGGATCCTGGGCCCGCTGGAGGTGCGCGACGGCGGTGGCGTCGTGGCCGTGCGCGGGCCGCGCCAGCGGGCGCTGCTCGCCCTCTTGCTGCTCCACGCCAACGAGACGATCCCCGGCGAGCGCCTGGTCGAGGAGCTGTGGCAGGGCGCTGCGCCCGCCAGCGGCACCACGGCATTGCGTGTGCGTGTCTCACAGCTGCGCAGGACGCTCGGTGTCGATCTGATCGCCACCAACCCGCGGGGATACGCGCTCGAGGTCGAGCCCGAGCGGATCGACGCCCGGCGGTTCGAGCGCCTGCTCGAGAGGGGGAGGCGCCTGCGGGCCGACGGGGCCGCCGCCGAGGCCGCGACGACGCTGCAGGCAGCGCTCGCGCTGTGGCGCGGACCTGCGCTCACCGATTTGGCATACGAGCCGTGGGCGGGCCCCGAGATCGGGCGGCTGGAGGAGCTGCGACTGATCGCGCTCGAGGAGCGAATCGAAGCCGACCTCGAGCTCGGCGCTGCGGAGGAAGTCGTGGGCGAGATCGAGGCGCTCGTCGCCGAGCATCCGTTTCGGGAGCGGCTCCGCGGCCAGCTCATGCTCGCGCTCTATCGGTCCGGCCGGCAGGCCGACGCCCTCGACACCTACCGAGCCGCGCGGACTGCCTTCGTGGAGGAGCTGGGCCTCGAGCCGGGGCCGGCGCTGCAGCAACTCGAGGGGGCGATCCTTCGCCAAGAGGAGTGGCTGAACGTGCGGGTGGCCCCTCGCAGCTCGTCAATCGAGGAGCGCAAGGTGGTGACGGTCCTCGCAGCGGGGTTCGACCCGGGAGAAGCCGACCTCGAGCGCACGCAGGCGCTCCTCGAACGAGCGCGGGTTGTGGCGAAGGACGAGGTCGAGGCAGCCGGAGGGCGCCTCGAGGGCCGGCTCGGCGCGATGCTCGTCGCAACCTTTGGTGCACCGCTCGCGCAGGAAGACCACGCAGAGCGTGCCCTGGACGCCGCGCTAGCCGTGCGCCGCCGAATCGAGGAGACGTTCGAGCACGTCCTCGGTGTCCGGATCGGGGTCGAGACGGGTGAGGCACTCGTCGGCGAGGTGACGACCGGCGCTGCGGTCGCGCGCGTGATGGAGCTCGAACAGGGTGCGGCGCGAGGCGAGATACTCGCGGGCGAACGAACTGTGGCGGCGACCCGCGCGACGTTCGAGTTCAGTGCGGAACGGAAGCTCGGTTGGTCACTCGGGCGCAAATGGGCGAGGCGCGCGCCCGCACGCCGGCGGACACCGTTCGTCGGGCGCGAGCACGAGCTCGATGTCCTGCGCGCCGCGTACCGCAGCGCCGTCGAGCGCGGATGTGCAGGTCTGGTAGCGATCGTCGGCGAGGCCGGAATCGGGAAGTCGCGGCTCGTGACCGAGCTCTGCGACCGGCTCGCTCACGAGCACGATACGCCGCTGCTCTTCTCCGGACGCTGCCTGCCGACCGGCCGGGCAACGGTCTACAGTCCCTTCGCGGATATCCTCCGCCAGCACCTCGGGCTCCGCGAGACGGCCGCGCCCGACGCTGCACTCGAACCGCTCGGCGCCCGCCGCATCCTGGCACTGACGCTGGGGCTCGACGTCGCGCCGCAGCTCCACCCGCTCAACGCCCGCGACCAGCTTCACGAGGCCTGGGTCGATCTGCTCGAGGAGCTCGCCACGACGCGCCCGGCGGTGCTTGCGATCGAGGACGTCCACTGGGCAGAGGAGCCGCTCTTCGACTTGCTCGCGCGTGTCGGCGCTCAGGTGCGGGCGCCGCTGCTCGTGGTGAGCACGGCGCGGCCGGAGGCGCGGCCCCCGGGTGACCTGATCCGGCTCGAGCCGCTGTCGGATGAGCAAGTTGAAGAGATCCTCGGCAACATCGACGAGGACGCGCGGCGCTTCGTCATCGGCCGCGCGGAGGGCAACCCGTTCTTCGCCGAAGAGCTGCTCGCGATCGCGCACGAGACCCCGGCCCCGACGCCCGACTCGGTGCAAGCGGTGCTCGCCGCGCGCATCGACCGGCTTCCGCCGGCCGAGAAGGCCGCCCTCCAAGCCGCAGCCGTGCTGGGGCGGCAATTCTCGAGTGGTGCCTTGCGCCAGCTGCTCGACGCTCCTCGACCGGACTTCGCGCTGCTGGAAGAGCGGGAGCTCCTGCGACGGTGCGAGACGTCGTCGCTACGAGGCGACTCCGAATTCGTCTTCAAGCACGGGCTGACGCGGGAGGTCGCCTACGCGAGCGTGCCGAAGCCACGACGCGCACGGCTTCACGCCCGGGCCGCCGACTGGCTCGAGCACGCCGTCGAGGCGCCCGAGCCGTACGCATCCGTGCTGGCGCACCACTACTACGAGGCGGCACGGCCCGACGACGCCGACCTCGCCTGGGACGACGGTGAGGATCTCGCGCGGCTGCGGGAGAAGGCATTGACGTGGCTTCGCATCGGTGCGACGCGCGCGATCAGCCGCTACGAGCTCGACCAAGCGCTCGCCCAGCTCCAGAACGCCCTCACCATCGCGCCGAGCGACGACGTGCGCTGCGAGCTCTGGCGGCTGCTCGGACGGGCGCACGCCCTGCGCTTCGACGGTCAGGCGTTCTGGACCGCACTCGAACGCGCGATCGAGCATGCGGCAGACGACCACACGCGCGGCGAGCTCTACGCCGAGCTCGCCTTCGAAACGCACAACCGCGCCGGCATGTGGCCGCACCGTCCCTCGGAAGAGCTCGTCGACCGCTGGATCGAGCAGGCGCTCAGGCTCGCCGAGCCCGGAGGCGCTGCGCTCGCTCGTGCGCTCGTCGCCCTCGCCTTCAGCGATCCCAGCAACGCAGGGGTACCCGCCGAGCAGGCGGTGGCGATCGCGGAGCGCCTGAACGATCCCGCGCTGCTGGCCGCTGCCTGGGACGCGCAGCGGGTCGCTGCGCTCGGCGCCGCCGACTGGGAACAGGAGCTCCGCTGGGCGGAGCGGCGCCTCGAGCTGCGCGACGCGATATCCGACCCCGACCTCCGCGCCGACATCTTCGCCACCGTCGTTCCCGTCTACCTCCGCCGTGGCAGGCTCGAGGATGCTCTCAGCGCCGCGGAGGACAACGACAAGGTGACAGCACCGCTGACGCCGCACCATCGTGTGCACGGCGTTGCGGTCCAGCTCGAGGCGCGCGAGGCGAGCGGTCGCTGGGAGGAGATACTGATGCTCGAGTCGCGTGCTGAGCAGACCATTGCCGCCAACGCGCGGACGCCCTGCGTGCGCAATGCGCGGGCACTGCTCGTCTGCGCGGCCGCGCGGGCGTACGCCGGAGATCTGGCAGGCGCGCGGTCGCTGGAGGAGCGTGCCGAAGTGGTCGCGCTCCAGGGTTTCGGCCACGTCCTGGACACGCCTCGGATCAGGGTGGCGCTCGCCCGCTCCGACCTCGACCGAGTCGCCGAGCTCGTCGCGTCGGCGCCGATCGGAGCGCGCGACCATGTCGTCGGTCGGACGTTCGGTCTGATCACGCTCGCAACACGGCTCGACGCGCTCGCGGCCCTCCGAGATCGTGGCCGCCTGGAGCAGGAGGCACCGCCACTGCTCGCGGCCGGAGCCTATCTCGAACCGTTTGCGCTCCGCGCCCTCGGCGTCGTCCGCGAGGACGACGAGTTGCTGAGGGCTGCCGTAGCACGCTTCGTCTCGCTCGGGCTCCACTGGCACGCGGCGCAGACGCCTTTCGCAGCTAAGGAGGCCAGTTCTCAAGCGCTTGAACGTCGACCGAGCGGTCGCTAATGAGTCCATGGCGTGTCCTGCACCGGAACCCCTGCAGGTCGGCGCTTCGATGATGGAGAGGGGAGCCGCGACCGGGGTGAGTTCCTGGGAGCGAGCGACCTCCGGCGTGGCGCCGTAACCCGCGCTGGGCGGCCTCGCAGTCAAGGCGGGCGGCTTCCTCGCGCCGCTCGGAGGGATGTCCTTGATCTCCTTTCTCGCACTCCTCGCGTGGATCCTGGCCACCAGCCTTCTCCTCTGGCGCCGGACGGTCGGCGAAGCCGCCGTTCCGAATGCCTAAGGGCGGCGTGCGACGACGAACTCGTACGGCGCCCAGTACGCGGTGACCACGCGCGGCGGGCCGGCGACGGAGCTACCTCGGGGCGTCGTACACCACGAACGGGACGCTACTCCCCGCCATGGAGCGACGTCTGTCGTGACGCCAATCCATTGAAATTGGTGTCTTAGGAGGCGACGGTGGAAGGCCATCTGGCCCGCGTACAGCTCGCGATGCCCGGCGTTCTCATCTTGCTCATGTCCCCAAGACCTGTCCCCAAGATTCGTGGGCCAGGGCAGCGCGATCTCGAGTGTCTTCTTTTCCAGCGATTTTCCGCGCTCGAGACCACGACCGCTGCGTGGTGCTCCTCCGTACCAAAGAGGTGCTCCGCGATGCCGCGCGACAGGCGATTTGCAGGCATTTTCCGGTGAGGCGCTACGAGTTCGAGAGCGGTCCGGACCGTAGGCGGAGGTGTTCTGTGGTCTTCCGATGGGCAACAAAAAATCCCTGATTTCCGGGGATCTCTTCTCTCCTTGAAGCCCTCTGACGGACTCGAACCGTCGACCCCCTCCTTACCATGTGATCCTTTCGGCAACCGGTGGCAGCCCACCGCAACGGTTCTTGCGTATTTGAGCCGTCTTTGACGCGGTTCCATTTGCGACCGATTGCCACCGGTTGCGCCCGCTCGGCTCCATGAACGCTCCATGGATCGGGGCGCGATTTTCCGCTCAGAAGGATGCGACGGGCCGAGGACGTCGACTCAAGTGTCGACCCCGCTCTACTGATCCGGCCGCGGTCGCCCGCCGAGGAGCCGAGGCCGCCGGCGTCCCCGTCACGCTTTCGCGTTCGCCTCGCGACCGGTGACGTTGGCGGCGGGTGACTTCGCTGCCTCCACTCTGTTCGGTGGATCCATGGCGAGGAAGCGCTCGATCTCCGCGACGACGCGCTCGGGCTCGTCGAACCAGGGCAAGTGGCCGGCGTTGGGGATGCGAATGACTCGAACGTTCGGGTTCTCGGCGGCGATCGCCTCCCACGCCTTCTCCATCGTGCGAGTGATGAAGACGTCACGCTCGCCGCGCAGGAACAAGGTCGGGATGCTCAGCACGTGCCAGCGATCGCCCAGGATAAGGCGCCGGCTCCGAAGGCCGTCGCCGACGCAGCGGATGAGACCGAGAATGGTGTCGAGGTTCCGGCGAGTGTCGGCGACATCGACGTCGAGGAGCGTGTCGTCGAGACGCTCGGGGTGCGCGACCAGCATCTGGCCCCAGAATTTCCGGTTCCCCTCGCGTGTCGGGTTGCGCATCATGAGCCGGCCGAGCGGC
>JBIOYJ010000099.1:0-4145 GCA_044870105.1 Gaiellaceae bacterium
AACGCTCTCCCCTAAGAGACGGACCGAAAGCGGACAGGGGTCGTCGCACCCCCTTTCCGCGGCCCCGAGCTAGGCGCGGGTCGCGCGGCGCCGCCTTCTCGACGGCGTGAGCCGCCGCACGGAGTCGCGGTTCCGCAGCGGCATGGGGATGCGGTGGATGCGCGGCCCGTCGTCCCGCCGTTGCCCATGACTCTCGGCGAGGAGGTCGAAGAGGACGTCGATCGCCGCGCGACCGAGTTCGTAGTGCGGGAGGGCGATGCTCGTCAGCTGCGGCCTCACCCAGGACGCGACCAGATCGTCGTCGAAGGAGACGACGGAGATGTCTCGACCCACTTCGAGACCGGCCTCGGCGAGCGCCTGGTAAGCGCCGAACGAGAGACGGTCGTTGAAGCAGATCAACGCGGACGGCATGGCCTTCTCGAGCAGCTGCCGCGTGGCCTTGCACCCGAGCTCCGGCTGCCAGTCGTGGCAAGGGATCGCTCCAGCGATCTCTACGTCGGCGGCGCGCAGTGCCTCGTTGATCCCGAGCAGCCGCTCGACCGCGGCGACGCTGTCCTTCGGTACCCGGCCGGCTCCCGGCCCGGCACCGATCAGGTAGATCCCCTCGGTGTGGCCGGCTTCGAGCAGGACGCGCGCCGCGGTGCGGCCGGCCTCGATCTCGTCCGGAAGAACCGAGGCGATCGGCGCGCGCCTGTTCGGGAGGGCGTTGAGCAGCACCGCCGGTCCGTCGAGCAGCGCCTTCGGCACCTTCACCTTGCGGGTGTACATCGACGCGAGGACGATGCCGTCGACGCGCCGGTCGTGCATCGCGTCGATCAGCTGTCGCTCGAGCTCCGGGTCGCCTTCGGTCTCGCCGATGAACAGGAGGTGATCATGCTCGCGCGCAGCGTCGAGCGCTCCCCAGATGAGGTGTCCTGCGAACGGCGTGGTCGCCACCGTGTCCGAGACGAATCCGATCGTCTGCGTCGTTCCAGTGCGGAGGCTGCGAGAGACGATGTTGGGGCGGTAGCCGGCCTCCCGTGCGGCTCGCCGCACGCGGGCCTCCACGTCGGCGGAGATCCGCATCTCCTCGCGACGCCCCGACAGGACGAAGGACGCCGCCGTCTGCGAGACGCCGGCGCGGCGAGCGACGTCGGCCAGGGTGACACGCTCTCGGTTCCTGGCGGAAGCGGGCTCGTTACGTGGCGATCGCTTGACCATTGCTCCGTGGTGTGCGATTATCGCATTCGCGTGCTGATTCGATTTAGCACCGCATTAGCAGCTGGTAGAGATTGAGAGTCGGGGCGTTGCGATGACGGCCGTATATGCCAGTCGCCGGGATCGGCCAGCACCCAGCTTCGCCGCCCGAGGTTCCCTCGCTGAACGAGCGACCGAGCGAAAGGAGCGAGAGTAGATGCGTAGGAACAGGCTGATCGGGATGGCCCTAGCCGCGGCGGTCGCGGTTCTCTCGCTGGCGCTCGCGGTCGGCGCGCTCGCCGGCCGCGCGAGGAGCAGTGCGGTCACGATCTCGGTCTGGGCACACCAGGGGCAGACGCGCGAGGTTGCCGTCCTCAAGAGCGCCGTCGCAGCATTCAACGCCTCACAGAACGACGTCGACGCGAGGCTGCGCTTCATCCCGGAGGCCGACTACACGAAGACGATCCAGGCGACACCGAGAGGCGACCTCCCGGACGTGCTCGAGTTCGACGGACCGCTGATGTCCGCCTGGGCCTACGGAAGGAAACTGCAGCCCGTCACCGGGTTCGTATCGAAGGCGATCGTGAACAATCAGTCTCCGTCGGTGAAGGTGCAGAACACGTACTTCGACGGCAAGCTCTACGGCGTCTCCATGTTCGACTCGGGGCTGGCGCTCTACGGCAACAGGGCCCTGCTGAGGGCGGCCGGCGTTCGCTTCCCGACGTCGTGGAGGACGGCGTGGACGGCTGCCCAGTTCACGGCCGCGCTGGCCAAACTTGCGGCGAAGGACAGGGACGGCAAGGTGCTCGACGTCAAGGAGAACTACGCCGGCGAGTGGCCGACGTACGGCTTCCTCCCGATCGTCGCCTCGACGGGCAACTTCGTCGTCAAGGACTTCAAGGCGAGCGGGAACATGAACAGCCCGAAGGTGGTCGCTGCGGTGAAGCAGTTCGCAAGCTGGCGCAAGTACATCGACCCGAACAGCGACGACAAGGCGTTCCCCAACGGGCGCGTCGCGCTTTCCTGGGTCGGCCACTGGATGTACCCGGATTACGCCAAGGCGCTTGGCGCCAAGCTTGTCGTGATCCCGCTACCGAGCTTCGGTGCCGGCACCAAGAGCGGCCAGGGATCGTGGGCGTGGGGGATCGGCGGCAGTTCCTCGAATCGCGCGGCCGCGGGCAAGTTCCTCGACTTCATCGTCTCGGACAGGTGGGTCAAGGCGATGACGGCTGCGAACGGCGCGCCTCCGGGGACGAAGAGCATGTATCCGAAGAGCGCCCTCTACAAGCCGGGCGGCAAGCTGTACCTGTACGCCCAGCAGCTTCGGGCCACGTGCGGGACGAAGCGTCCCAACCGCTCGTGCGTGACGACGCCGCGGCCGATCACGCCCGCGTACCCCGTGATCACGTCCGAGTTCTCGAAGGCTTTCTGGGGCGCGTACAAGGGCGGCAACGCGAAGGCGCTGCTCGACAAGGCCGCCAAGGTGATCGACCTCGAATACAAGGACAACGACAACTACGGTCAGGGCTGAGCTGAGGCCCGAAGGCGCGCGCGGCGAGGCGCGCCCTCCCGCACCGCCCCGTGCGTCTGAACGGTCGTAAGGGGAGCCAGGATGAGCGTAGGAACGCCGACGGCAGCTCGGGGCACCGCGAGCGAGCCAGCGGCGAGGCTGCGGCGCGACACGCCCTCGGCGCTTCTCATGATCGGCCCCGCGGTGGCGGGGCTGGTCCTCTTCGTGCTGGTTCCGTTCGGCCTTGCGATCTGGCTCTCACTGCACAACGTCCACCTGAATACGGGGCAGCCGGCGAAGTGGCTCGGCCTCGAGCAGTACCGGCGGATCCTCGTCGACCCGGACTTCCGCGGCGAGTTCTACCGCGCGCTCGTCAACAACGGCGTGTTCGCACTGGTCGTCGTGCCCGTGCAGACGGGCTTGGCGCTGGCGCTGGCGCTGCTGCTCAACCGGCCGCTGCGAGGAATGAGCGTCTTCCGCACGTTCTTCTTCATGCCCGTCGTCTTCCCGCTGGCCCTCGTCGCGGTCGTCTGGCGCCTGATCTACGACCGCACGGAGCTCGGCATGCTCAACGCGGTCCTGGATGCAATCTCGTTCGGGGGGCTCGGCCCGTACGACTGGCTCGGGAACCCCTCGATCGCCCTCCCCTCGATCATCGTCCTCTCGATCTGGCAGGGCGTGGGCTTCCAGATGATCATCATCCTCGCCGGCCTGCAGGGCATCCCGACGACCCTGTACGAGGCCGCCGCGACTGACAAGGCCGGCCGCTGGCAGCAGTTCCTCCACGTGACGCTGCCCGGCCTGCGCAACACGCTGATCTTCGTCGTGACGGTGACGACGATCCTCGCCTTCCGGCTCTTCGACCAGATCTACATCCTTACCAAGGGCGGCCCAAACGACGCGACCACGACTGTGATGTACCAGGCGGTCACGACCGCCTTCGACGAGAATAACGTCGGTCGCGGCGCCGCGATCACCGTCGTCTTCTTCGTGATCGTGCTCGCGATCACGCTCGTCCAGCGGCTGCTCCTGCGCGAGGAGAGAGAGGTGGCGTGACGAGCCAGGCGGACGTCGCGACCAGGGTGCGCGGGCGCCGCGAGCCGCGCGCCTCCGCGGCTGCCGTCGGACGCATCGGCCCCTCGCCGCTTCGCAAGGCGCTGAGCTACGCTGTCCTGCTCGCGCTCGCCGTCGTCTTCGTCGCGCCGATCCTCTACATGCTGATCGGCAGTCTCAAGCCGTCCGACGAAGTGCTCGCGGGCGTCTCCGGCTTCAAGCCGAGCCACCTGTCGTTCGACAACTACACCGGCGTCGTCGGCCGCTTCGACAGCGACGCCACCGGGCACTTCTACGACTTCTACCTCACCTCGCTGATCGTCTCGAGTGTCGTCGTGATCGGCGGCCTCGTCGTCAACTCGCTCGCCGCCTACGCGCTCGCGCGGCTCCGCTGGCCCGGGAGAAG
>JBIOYJ010000100.1:0-4189 GCA_044870105.1 Gaiellaceae bacterium
GCCACTCGACGGTGTTCGAGCCGACCCGGGCGGGAAACGTCCAATAGTCGCCCGTGCGGAAGTCCGACCCTGCGAACTGCACTCGGATGCCGGCCTCCAATTCGATCCAGTCCGGCCCGACGGCCACAGTCGGGCCGGCGGTTTGATCCCACCGCCGCGCTCGGGGGCGCGTCTCCTCGGAATGCGCCGAGACGTCACGGTCGAACACCGTTTCTCGCTTGTCCGGAGACCACCCCTCGACGCGCGCGAGCGTTCCGGCAAGGCCCAGCCGCTCACGCTCGTCGCCGCTGATCTCGACCCAGTCGCCGACCGCAACGCTCTGCGACTCGCCGACCGACCGCGTGAGCACTACGGAGCTCGGTCCGACGAACTGCTCGACGGCAAAGATCACGGAGCCGTTGTGACGCGACCACTTGAACGTCGCCTCCCCGAGGGCGCCCTCGCCGTGGATCTCGACGCGATAGAGCAGGTTCTCGGTGCCGACATATCCGTCCGGCGCGGCCGCGGTCAGCCGCCCGAGTCCCTGCTTCGGGAGGATCGCGGCGGCCTCGGCGCACGACGTGTCGCCGACGTCCTCGACGACGTCGATCGTCCAGGCCATCTGTAGACGGGTCGAGGTGTCCGGGCCCCCGAGCGACACCTCGAGCAGTTCCGGGTCGTCGAGCGCGGTGACGAGGCGCTCCCACGCGTCGACGTAGACGAGGTCGGTCCGTCCCTGCTCGGGACGCATCGCCCGTCTCGCGACCTGGGCGATCGACGTCTCGGCGTCGAGCTCGCAGATGAGGCCTCCGGCATAGATGCGACCCGGGGACAGGACCGGCGCGCCGTCCGCGCCCGCGTAGACCTCGAAGCCGACCCCGCCGGGGACGGCGGACGGTCCGACGACGTGCTCGAACCGGGCGCGCTCGAGGTGCGCGACGATCGCGGCCTGCTCGTTCCAGTCGGAGTCGAGCTGCACGCGCCCCTGCTGCATGAGCACGGCCGTGTAGCGCTTGCGCGGATCGAACGTGAGCCGGCTGAAGTCGCCCTTCATGCTTCTCCTCTCCTTGCCGTCGGGCTGATGATCGCAGCCGGCAAGCGGCCCATTGCCCGCCGTGGCGGCATCGCCTCAGACGTCCCGCTCGTAGACTCCGTTCGTGGCCGAAGTGCAGGACGTTTCCGTCGGGCACGAGCCCCTCGAGTGGGAAACGCCGCTCTTCGAGATGGCCCTCGGGCAGTTCGAGCAGGCGCTGCCGCACGCGCACGTGCCCGACGCCGTGGCCGAGCGGCTTCGCTATCCGGAGCGCTCGCTCGTCGTCAGCGTCCCGGTCCGGCTGGACGACGGCAAGTGGCGCGTCTTCCCCGGTTATCGCGTCCAGCACTCGAGCGTGCTCGGGCCGACCAAGGGCGGCGTTCGGTACGACCCCGAGGTGACGCTCGGCGAGTGCGCCGCGCTCGCCATGTGGATGACCTGGAAGTGCGCCTTGCTGCGGCTTCCGTACGGCGGCGCGAAGGGAGGCGTGCGCTGCAACCCGAGAGAGCTTTCGCTGGGAGAGCTGCAGAAGATCACCCGGCGCTTCACCTCCGAGCTGCTGCCCGTCCTCGGTCCGCAGCAGGACATCCCCGCTCCCGACATGGCCACGAACGAGCAGACGATGGCCTGGATGATGGACACGTACTCGATGCAGAAGGGCTACGCCGTGCCGGAGATCGTCACCGGCAAGCCCATCGCCCTCGGCGGCTCGCTCTTCCGGCACGAGGCTACTGGCGCGGGGGTCGTGATGGTGATCGAGCGCGCCTGTGAGCGACTCGGATGGAACTTCGCCGAGCTGCGCTTCGTCGTGCAGGGCTTCGGGAACGTCGGCGGGATCGCGGCGTCCGAGCTGCACGAGAAGGGAGCCAAGGTTGTTGCCGTATCAGACGTGTCCGGCGGCTTGCACGACGAGAGCGGGCTCGCCGTTCCCGAGCTGCTCACCTTCGCCGAGCAGGAGGGCTCGCTCGCCGACTACGCGCGCTGCCAGCGAATCACGAACGAGGAGCTGCTCGAGCTGCCGTGCGACGTGCTCGTCCTCGCCGCCCGGGAGGATCAGGTCACCAGCGAGAACGCCTCCCGCGTGCACGCCCGGCTCGTTGCCGAGGGAGCGAACGGGCCGACCACGATCGACGCCGACGCGATCCTCGAGGAGCGCGGCATTCTCGTGCTGCCGGACGTGCTCACGAATGCGGGGGGCGTGACCGTCTCGTACTTCGAGTGGGTGCAGGACCTCGGGCGCCTGTTCTGGACCCGGAACGAGATCCGGGCCAAGCTCGCCGACCAGCTGAACGACGCGTTCGAGCGTGTCTGGAGCCTGTCCGCGCAGCAGGGCCTGTCGCTTCGAGCCGCGGCGCTCGTGGCCGGGATCCGCGAGGTCTCCGGCGCGCTGACCGCGCGCGGGATCTATCCGTGAGCCAAGTCGTTCGCGACGCGATGGTGCCCGAGCCGGCCGCGCTCGATTCGGACGCGTCGGCGCAGGAGGCCGGTGAGCTCCTGCGGCGACCCGAGGTCCGCGCGGTGTTCGTCTGCGACGACCACCGCCTCGTCGGGGTGATCACCCGCAAGACGCTTGTGCGTGAAGTGGTCGCCCCCGGACGCGACCCCACCACAACGCGGCTCGGCGAGATCGCGGAGGAGCCGCACTGGACGCTGGACACCGAGATGCCGCTCGACGAGGCGTTTCAGTTCTTGGAGGCCCACGACGCCGAGCGGGTGCCGGTCGTCGAGAACGGACGGCTGGTCGGGATCCTCAGCCGGAGCGTGCTCCAGCGGCGGCTCGCCGAGGACGAGCCGGCGCCGTTGGAGGAAGAGGGAACGGTTTACTAAGCGGGAGTCGCGGCGCCGACCTGAGCTTCCGCCATCGTCTCGAAGTTCGCCCAGAGCTCGGCGACGCCCGCTTCCTCGCGCTCGGCGAGGAGAATCGGCTTCAGCCGCTCCCACAGCGCCGGCACCCAGAGCCAGTCGAAGACGAGCTCCTCGCTGATCAGCCCTCGCTTCCACAGCGTTGCGAGCGTCTCGTGCCACGCCGCGATGCTGTTCACGTAGTCGTACTCGTCGCTTCCGCGCGGAAACTTGGACCTGAATTCGTCGGGATCGGAGACGAAGTCGTCGCTCCAGATCCAGCCCCTTGCCTTCGGTTTGATCATGTCGGTTCCCAGCTGTGCGAGCTGGATCATCAACTGTGCGTCTTCCTTGGTCGGCTCGGCCATCGCGCCTCCTTCGTTCGGTCGAGCCGACTCTCTCACCCCCGGTGGTGTGTGTCGAGGGCAATCCGGCTGGGCAAGACGCCTCGTATGAGTAGGAGCATGCGCTTCGGTCTCGCATTTCTCGCGGTCGCCGGCCTGCTCCTCGCCTTCGCGGTTACCGGCTGCGGTGGTTACGGAGGCGGGGGCGGGAAGACGAACACGAGCAACACCGGCACGAGCGGCGGCGGCTACTAACCGCTCGCTAACAGCAGGTGTAGGCGCCGGGCGGCGCGTCGCCTTCTGCCGGCTCCGGGAGTCCCGCCGCCTCGAGCGCCGCCCCGTCCAGGATGTCGCGCTCGCTCGCCTCGAGCTTCGCGAGGCCGAAGCGGGCGAGGATCTCCCGCAGGATCACGACGCCGGCCACGATTACGGGCGCCCGTTCCGGGTCGAGGGCGGGGACCCGGCGCCGCTCCGCGAGCGGCAGCGCGGCGAGGCGGTCGAGCTGATGTCCAACGGCTGCCGGCGTCAGTTTGTGGCCGTGTACGCGCTCGGGGTCGTATTCGTCCAGGCCGAGATCGAGCGCCGCGATCGACGTGATCGTTCCGGCGACGCCGATCGCGGTAGCGGGCCGAACGCGGTCGGGCACGCGCTCTTGGAGCAGCGAACGCACCGCGTTCGCGCAGGCGCCGAGCTCCTCTGAGGTCGGCGGGTCCGAGGGCAAGAATCGCTCCGTCAGCCGGACGCAGCCGAGATCGAGGCTGTCGTGGAAGTCGACGCCGCCGGCTGCTCCCGCAACCAGCTCGGTCGACCCGCCGCCGATGTCGACGACGAGGGTCTCGGCCTCGAGCTCGCGCCCGACCGAGACTCCGCGGAAGGTGAGCAGCGCCTCGTCGTGCCCCGAGAGCAGGCGCGTGTCGAACCCGTAGCTCCACTCGATCTCGCCGAGGAACGCCTCGCCGTTGTCGGCGTCGCGGACGGCGCTCGTCGCAAA
>JBIOYJ010000101.1:0-4203 GCA_044870105.1 Gaiellaceae bacterium
CGCGCGCGCCGCCCGCGACCGCGCGCTCGACGAGCTCGCCGAGCGGTACCGAGGCGTTAAGCCGCCCCGCTTCCCGACCATCTTTGAGTGCCTGCTCAACGCCGTCGCCTGCCAGCAGCTCTCGCTCGCGGCGGGACTGACGCTCCTCAACCGGCTCGCCGCGGCTGCCGGAGCGCCGGCCGGCGATCTGCACGCGTTCCCGACACCGACAGGCATCCTCGGCCTGACGCGATCTGCGCTGCGAAAGGTCGGCTTCAGCGAGGGCAAGGCCGAGACGATTCGCGAACTCGCGGACGCGGCGATGGCCGGCGAGCTTGAGCTCGCGCCGCTCGAACAGCTCGACGACGTAGCGGTCGTCGAGGCGCTCCTCCGGCGACGCGGCATCGGGCCCTGGAGCGCGGATTACGTCCTGCTGCGCGGGCTCGGGCGGCGCCACGTCTTTCCACAAGGCGACGTCGGCGCGTTGAATGGGCTGCGCAGCTTCCTCCGCGCGGCAGGCTGCGACGACGACCCGCGCGCGGCGCTAGCCCGCTGGGCACCCGACGCGGGCCTCATCTACTTCCACCTCCTACTGCGTGGGCTTGAGCAGCGCGCGGCGCGATCTGGCTCGCACGGGGCCGACCGCCGCCGCGCTCGGTCGCCCTAGGTCCCGCGCCTCGTCCTGTGTTATCGCGCTCTCCTCACGACCGGGCCAGCGAGATCGCAAGTTGCGCAGCACGCAAGAGCGGCTCAGGCATCTCGCTGGAGGGACGCGAGGCGAACTCCCTCCACGCCCGCTCTGGCTTGCGGCTGTGGCCCGCCAGCCCTGCTACCGCCTCGAAGTCGGGGTCAAGAACAACGGTGTGTCCCTCAGCCGCGCTCTCGGCGATTAGCGCGTTGAGCGCCCGCTCGGCCGCGACGAGCTTGCCGCTCGCCCGTCGATCGCTGTCATGAACGATCACGTACGGGATGCCCGTGGCCCTGCAGATCCGCGCGAACAGCGGCAGGTTCGGTTTGCCGCCGCACTCGATGATCGAGATTGCTTCCCGGTCGACATCGTGCCCGAGCGCGGCGAACACGAAGGGCAGAACCAGCTTCTCGGTCAGGCCTTCCACCAGAACGGCCGCCCGGGCGAGGAAGAGTTCGCTGCGCGCGGCGTCGAACTCGGTCATCACGCGGAAGTCGTCGTCGGGGGTAACTGGCTCGGGCTGCAGAGCACGTGTACCCGTCCGCGAGACCCGCTCGACAAAGATCAGCTCATCGAGCCGGACGACATTGAGGAATGCAGGCGAATGCGTCGAGTAGATGGTCTGGTTACCCGCAAGCGAGAACTTCCTCAGGAGGCGGTACAGGTAGCGCTGAGCCTGCGGACGGAGGTAGAGCTCGGGCTCCTCGATCAGGAGGATGAGACCGCCGAGGCCGAGCGCGCAGCAGGACTCGAGCGCGTCGATGATCGTGAGCGCCTGTGCCGTCGGTGTGGGCGGGTCGGGAGCGAGCGCGCCCCGGAAGATCTCGAGAGCCGGTGCCGCCCCCGCGCCTTCCGGGTTTCCTGCGGCCAGCACGGCATCCGCGCGCGCGTCTGCGGGCAGGAAGAGCATCGGCGGCAAGGGCCCAGGGCCTCGCACGGCGTGGCGCCCGGGGCTTCCCTCGAGTGCGGCTTCGGCACCGCCTGCGAGCCTGACTCGGATTGAGATCGGTCCTCCGCCGTCGTCGGCGGCGTCCGCGGCGGTGAGCGGCGCCGCGGCCGGGTCGAGGACGGCGCGGATCGCGGCGAGCAGATTCGACTTGCCCGCGTTCGCCTCGCCGACGAGGGCGCACATCGGACCCGGTGAGAACGAGACGTCGCGGGCGCTCCGGAAGCCTTTCACCTCCACCTCGGTGGTACCGAAGCGCCGCTGTTCGCGTCCCGGCCCGGTGCTCATGCCCGAGGCCGTAGCACGCCGCGCTCCGAGCCTCTGCAAACGCTGGCGGTGGGCGCCGGTGAGCTCTGTCGCTGGTTGGTCAGACGAGGGCACAATGAGCCGACGGAGGCCCCTAAGGCTGGATGAGGCCGCGGCGGATCGCGTAACGGGTCAGCTCGACGCGGTCGCGCATCCCGAGCTTGTCGAGGATGTTCTGGCGGTGACGCTCGACGGTCTTGATGCTGATGACGAGCAGCTCGGCGATCTCTTTCGACGTGTGCGCCTCGGCGATCAGTTTCAGCACCTCGAGTTCGCGCGGGGTCAGGACGTCGAACTGCTCCTCGCCGCGTCCACCGCGCTCGACGTAATCGCGGACAAGTGTCGTGACCGCTGAGGGATAGAGGAAGGAATCGCCCCGCATGGCGGCTCGGCAAGCGTCGACGATGTCGGTGTCCGCGCCAGATTTCAAGACGTAGCCGGAGGCTCCCGCCTTCAGCGCCTCGAACAGGAACTGCTCGCTGTCGTGCATCGACAGCATCAGCACGCGGATCTCGGGCTTGCGCTTGTGCAACTCGGCGGCGGCCTGGATCCCTGTCATGCGCGGCATCGAGACGTCGAGAATCGCCAGATGGATGTCCTCCTTGAGCGCAATCTCGACCGCCTCGTGGCCGTCCGCGGCTTCTGCGACGACCTCGAGGTCGGGCTTGGCGTCGAGGAGCCGGCGCAATCCGGAGCGGACAACCGCGAAGTCGTCGGCGATCAGGATCCGCGTCACGAGCGGGATCGGCATCAGCTCTTCACACCCACGGGTTCGTCGACCGGAGTGGTTGGCACCTCGAGGCGCACCTCGACTCCCCCGCGGGGCGATTCTTTGATCGCCAGTGCGCCGCCGACGAGCAGCGCACGCTCCCGCATGCTGCGCAGGCCGCCGTGTTCCTCCGGCATCGACCCGTCGAAGCCGCGCCCATCGTCGCCGACGCAGAGGACGATGCTGTCGGGGCCGCGCTCGAGCGTGATCGTTACCCGGCTCGCGTTCGAGTGCCGTGCGATATTGGTCAGGCCCTCCTGCGCGATGCGGTAGATGGCGAGCTCGGTTTCCGGTGCGAGTTTCGGCAGCGAGGGATCGAAGTCGCGCTTGACGTGGATGCCGGAAATACGATCGAAAGTTGTTGTCAGCTCGGTAAGCGCGCTGACAAGGCCGAGGTGCTCGAGCATCTCCGGCCGCAGCTCGCTCGAGATGCGGCGCACTTCATCGAGGGCGCGACGGACGGCCTCCTTCGTCCCGTCGATCTCACGCCGATGCTCGGGCGTGGCCTCGGCGATCGAATTGAGCTCCAGGAGCACGCCGGTCAGTAGCTGACCGACCTCGTCGTGCAGGTCGCGGGCGATCCCGACACGTTCGGCCTCTTGCGCGGCGAGCACGCGCCGGGCGCTCCGCCGGCGCTCGCTCTCGAGACGGTCGAGCATGTTGTTGAAGGCGCGCACTACTCGGCCGACTTCATCGTCGCGGCCGACCCGCAGGCGCTGTCCAGGCCGCAGGAGGTCGACCGTGTCCATCCGCTGGGCCAGGCGCACGAGTGGCGAGACCGCGCGCCGCAGGAGAACGGCATTGGCCGCCACGGTGATCGCGAGCCCGGCGACGATTACCAGCACCTCTGTGAGCGTCGGCGGCGCGTGGATCGTTACCGGGGTGACGACCAGCAGTAGCGCGATCAGAGCCAGAAGACCGGCGTTGACCGCGAAGATTCGCCAAAAAAGGGGAACTGTGCGTGCCTCCACCAGCCCGACGTTAGCGCCGGGCTCCGTTTATGGCCATCGTCTTCCGCGGCTGCCGGACGCGCGGCGGCGCGATCAGGATCGGCACCGGCGTCTCGGTCCCGAGCTCATCGGCAAGCCTGCTCTCGAGGCCCCGGCGCAGCCAGCCGCGCGACCTCGCACCGACAACGACCGGGTCAGCGGCCTCCTCGGCGGCGATCTGTCCCAAGAGCGAGGGGGCGTCGCCGACGGCCACGCGCCGCTCAGCGCGGTTTGCCACCGCGTAATCGTCCGCGAGCCGAGCGAGTAGGCGCGCAGCTCCCTCACGGTCACCCTTCATCGTCACGCTCTCGCCGCCGTCGGCGTCACCGTTGAGAGAACCGATGCCCTCGGCGATGTGCGCGAGCACGAGTCGCAGCCGTAGCCGCTCGGCGAGCTCGACCGCCGTGGCCAGTGCCTGGCGCCCTTCGTCGGTGTCCGTCACCCCGCAGACGATCGTTCCTTGCATGTGATCAGCTCCTGTCTTTCGTTGTTTTTGGAAGCGTCGCTGCGCACGCAGATCGTCGCC
>JBIOYJ010000102.1:0-56770 GCA_044870105.1 Gaiellaceae bacterium
CGCGCGACGTTGCGGATCAGCTCCTGGATCAGGACCGTCTTGCCGAGCCCGGCGCCGCCGAACAGGCCGACCTTGCCGCCCTTGATGAACGGCGCGATCAGGTCGACGACCTTGAGGCCTGTCTCGAAGACCTCCGTCGTCGGCTGCAGCGCCTCGAACGTGGGCGGATCGCGATGGATGGGCCAGCGCTCGTCGGCCTCGACGGGATCGCCGCGGTCGATCGGCTCGCCGAGCACGTTGAAGATGCGGCCGAGCGTCGGTTGTCCCACGGGCACGCGGATCGGCCCCCCTGTGTCGACGATGTCGATGCCGCGCGGAATTCCGTCGGTCGAGTCCATCGCGACGGCACGCACGCGGTCGTCACCGAGGTGCTGCTGCACCTCGCAGATCAGCTCCGTCGCGTCGCGGCCGTCCTCCTCGGGCAGCGAGATGCGCAGGGCGCTGTAGATCTCGGGCAGCGCCTCGGGGAAGACGGCGTCGATCACGACGCCCTTGATCTCGATTACCTTGCCGACGTTCTGCTCTTCAGCCACGCGTCTCCTCGAAAGCAGGTCTGAGGCGCCGGAACGAGAGGCGCCTGCCAAGCGCCCGCAGTCTACCGAAGCGCCTGTGGCTATTTGCCCGCTCGAGGCTCAGCTTGAAGCGCTCGGTTTCGGCGTCCGCCAACCTGGCGGCGTGGTCGAGGCTTCAGACGTACGAGGTGACGAGACCCGGGTACATGTCAATGAGAACGGTACCGCGGGCCTGCGGCTTCCCGGTGGAATCTGTTAGGTGGTGGGCCGGCCGCCGGCCTTGCCGACGAGGACCGGCACGGACGACAGGATTGCCTGGCGCCGAATGGTGCGGAAGGTAAGCGCGTCGTCGCGAGAGCTTGCGCCGACGACGTTCGCGCCGTGATTCGAGCCGACACTCGCGACGGTGCCCGCGCCGACGATCGCGACCACGACGGCCGCGGCGGCGGCCGCGCCGACCTGGGCGGGCCGCAGTAGCAGAGCCCGCCGGCGCTCCGGCAGGGCGATCGGCCGCTCGAGCGGCTCCAGCGGCGCCTCGCGCAGGCGTGCGGTAAAGGCATCCGTACCGGCGCGGAATTCGCGACAGGCCGTGCACTCGCGCAGGTGCGCCCGCAGCTGGACGCCCTCGAGCTCGGAAAGCTCGTTGTCGAGTTCGAGTGAAATCCAACTCCTGACGCGCTCGCAGCGCGCTTCCGGTCGACGCAAAGTGCTCACGTCAGTTCTGACGGCCAATGGAACACATAGTTAGTGGAACCTGCCAAGCCCTTCAATACAGCTTGTACCTCGTGTCGGCAAGAACGCCGAAAATAATAAGGAGAAAGCCCAGAACGATGAAGATTGCGGAAAGATTGATCGTCTCTTCGCGCTCTTCCGGCGTGGCCCAGCGCATGATCCGGGGCCCGAACATAAACGTGCCCTCCTCGCGCCTCGGACGCACGGGACCCCGGTTCCCGACGAAGAACCCGCAGACGACGAGAAACGACCCGAACGCGTAGAACCCGACCGAGAGCGACCGCGCCAAGCTCGTCCCGGCCGCCGCGCCGATCGCGAGCGAAACGAGCGCCGTACCGCCGGTCACGACGGTGACAAGAATCAGGAAGCGGCGGATTGCCGCGCGCCACATAACGGAGTTTTAGCTGTTCAGCTGGCTCCGCATGAGCGCCGGCGCGTCGACCGGTCGTTTCAGACGGATCGGAGGCGGAGCCTCCGATCCTGACGTCGGCACCGCAAGCGGTGCCTCAGCCGGCTACCGGCTGGCGGGCGCGGCGGACCTCGTCCTCGCTCATCGGCCAGTGCTCGAGCGGGTAGTGGCACGAGGCGACGTGCCCGTCCCCGAACGGGTACAGCGGCGGCTCCTCGACGTCGCAATGCCCCTCCCGAAAGCGCGGGCAACGCGGGTGGAAGCGGCACGCGCTCGGCGGGTTGATCGGGCTCGGCACATCGCCCTCCAGCACGATCGGCTTGCGCTCGCGTCCCAGCACCGGGTCGGGAATCGGCACGGCCGAAAGCAGCGCCCCGGTGTACGGGTGCTTGGGCTCGGCGTAGAGCGTGTCGCGCGACGCCACCTCGGCCACGACGCCGAGATACATGACCATCACGCGGTCGGAGATGTGCCGCACGACGTTGAGGTCGTGGGCGATGAAGACGTAGGTCAGGCCGAAGTCGCGCTGCAGGTCCTTGAGCAGGTTCAGGATCTGCGCCTGCACGGACACATCCAGGGCCGAGACCGGCTCGTCGCAGACGATCAGCTTCGGGTTCACGGCCAGCGCGCGGGCGACACCGATGCGCTGCCGCTGGCCGCCCGAGAACTCGTGCGGGAAGCGGTTGTAGTGCTCGGGGTTGAGGCCGACGACGTCGAGCAACTCCTGCACGCGGCGCTTTCGCTCGGCGGGGGTCCCGAGGCTATGCACCTCGAGAGCCTCCGAGATGATGAACCCGACGCGCTTGCGCGGATTCAGCGAGGCGTACGGGTCCTGGAAGACCATCATCATCTCGCGCCGGATCGGCCGCATCTGCGCCCGCGAGAGCTTGGTGATCTCGCGGCCGTCGAAGACGATCTTCCCGGCCGTCGGCTCGAGCAGGCGCGTGATGCAGCGCGCCATCGTCGACTTTCCGCACCCGGATTCGCCGACGACTCCGAGTGTCTCGCCCTGCCGGAGCGTGAAGCTGACCCCGTCGACCGCCTTCACGGCGGCGATCTGCTTCTGCAAGATGATCCCGCGCGTGACGGGGAAGTGCTTCTTCAGGTCTTCTACGACGAGAAGCTCGTCACCACGCGGCCGCTCGTCCGCAGTGACCGCGTCCTGCGTCGCCGTCATCTAGCAGGCCCCCGCCACCTACGAGGCCTCCGCCATCGTGCCGGAAAGGAGCTTCGAGGCCTCGCGATCCTTGGTCTCTTCGTCCAGGTGGCACGCCTGGACGTGCTCGCGATCGTCGCTGATCGGGACGAGGTCGGGCTCGACGGTCTTGCAGACGTCCATTACGTACGGGCAGCGGGGATGGAAGCGGCAGCCGCGCGGCGGGTTGAGCAGTGACGGCGGCTGGCCCGTGATCTGCACGAGCCGCTCCATGTCGGTGTCGAGCCGGGGGAGCGAGCCGAGGAGGCCCCACGTGTAGGGATGGTGGGGCCGATGGAAGATCGCATCAACCGTCCCCTGTTCCGCGATGCGAGCGGCGTACATGACGACGACCTCGTCCGCCGTCTCCGCGACTACGCCCAGGTCGTGCGTGATGATGATGATCGCGCTGCCGAACTCCTGCTGGAGCCGGTTCATCAGATTCAAGATCTGCGCCTGCGTCGTCACGTCGAGCGCCGTCGTCGGCTCGTCTGCGATCAGCAGGTCGGGTTCGTTGATCAGCGCCATCGCGATCATCACGCGCTGGCGCATGCCGCCCGAGAACTGGTGGGGATAGTCGTCGATGCGGCGCTCGGCCCTCGGGATGCCGACGGACTTGAGCAGCTCGAGCGATCGCGAGCGGGCGACCTTCTTCGTGACGTCCTGGTGCAGCAGCACGGCTTCGACGAGCTGGTCGCCGATCTTGTGCACCGGGTTCAGGGAGGTCATCGGATCCTGGAAGATCATCGCGATGTCGTTGCCGCGGATCTCGCGCAGGCGCCTGGAGCTCATGTGCAGCAGGTCCTTGCCCTTGAAGAGGGCCTGTCCGCTCGAGATCGTGTTCCGCTTCGCATTCAGGCCCATGATCGACAGGCAGGTGACGCTCTTGCCGGAGCCGGACTCGCCGACGATCCCCAGCGTGCTGCCCTTCTCGACCGAGAAGCTCACTCCGTCGACCGCTTTGACGATGCCGTCGTCGGTGCGGAAGTAGGTCTTGAGGTCGGTGACTTCGAGCAGCGCCATGCGCTAGACCCTAACTACGCCAGCCGGATCCGTGGATCGATAACCGCGTAGAGGAGGTCGACGACGAGGTTGAGGACGATGATCGAAAGCGTCGCGAAGACCACGATGCCCTGCGTGGTAGGCAGGTCGAACGCGTTGAGGCTCGTGACCAGTGTCCGTCCCAGGCCCGGAAGGCTGTAGACGGTCTCGGTGAAGACGGCTCCGCCGAGCCCGACGGCAATGTCCATTCCGAGCATCGTCACGACCGGCAGCATCGCGTTGCGCAGGACATGCGACCGCAGCACCCGCGACTCGGGCGCGCCCTTCGCCCGAGCGGTTCGCACGTAGTCCTCGTTCAGCGTCTCGAGGACGTTGGCGCGGATCATACGGACGTACAGCGCCGCGAACAGGATCGCATAGGTCGCCCAGGGCAGGATCATGTGGTACGCCCATTGGATGGGACCACCGCAGTCCGCACCGGGCGGTGGATTGATCACGTCGCAGTAGCCCGAGATCGGCGTGACATGCCATTTGTAGCCGAAGAAGTACGAGAAGATCAGCCCGATCCAGACCGGGTGCGCCGAGATCCCGATCAGGACGAAGATCATGGCTGTTCGGTCTAACAGCGATCGCGGCTTCAAAGCGGAAAGGATCCCGATGGGGATGGAGAGGATGAGGAAGAAGAAGACGCCTCCGAACACGAGCGAGGCGGTGACCGGGGCAGCGTCCTTGACGATGTCGTTGACGTTCTGGCGGTTCGCGAAGGAGGTTCCGAGCGACGGCCGCTTGAAGGGCGGCGTCGCGTGGACGTCGATCGGGGAGAGCCGCCCGATGAACTTCGCGTACTGGACGTAGACGGGCCGGTCGGTGCCCAGCAGCTTCTTTGCCCGCGCCACGCACCCCGGCGTTCGCAGCTGCCCGCACGACTGCGCCGCGGGATCGGCCGGAATGATGAAGAAGATGACGTAGGTGACGATCGTGACCGCGATGAGGAGCACGAAAGCCCAGAGCAAACGCCGGATGACGTAGCGGATCATCGATCGATCAGGGACTTAGCAGGGACGAGACTTTAACGAACTCGCGGGCAAAAGCGGCCCGGAAAGCAGCGAGGCGCCGGCTTGCGCCGGCGCCTCGCGTGGTAACTACCCGCTCGTACGTCGCTCTACTTCTTGCAGAGGACGCCGAGGTTCGGACCGCTGTAGATCGGCTGGTACAGGAAGCAGCCGGTCCGCGGGCCAATGAAGTCACGAGCGTTGTCGTTCATCCAGTTGGCCATCGGCGCCGCGTTCTTCGCGATGTCGATATCCAGGTTGCCGTAGCGCTGGTAGCGCTTCGTGCCGAACAGGCGGGCAGCCGCGGTCATCTTGCGGATGTACGCCGTGTTCTTCCAGTACGAGTAGTTGTTGTTGTTCGACTCGTGGATGTTGTTCCCGTTCAACAGGATGTCGATGAAGTCGAACGGATCCGCGTAGTCGGCGATCCAGCCCGCGTTCAGGACATCGAACGGCTCGCCCCGGGTGCCGGCGCGGCGGTACATGACGCCGGTCGAGAACGAGTCGATGTCGACCTTCACGCCGAGGCGCGAGAGGTTGTTCTGGAACACCGCGGCGGTGGCCTGTGCTGCCGGGCTCGTGCCCGTGTACAGCTTGACGGTGCCGCGGAAGCTGCCCATCAGCCGGCGAGCCTGGCTCACGTTCGGCCGGTTCGTCGGATAGATGCCCGCGTTCTTGTACCCGTGGAGCCGCGGAGGCAGCAGCTGGTCGGTCGGATTGCCGGCGAAGGCGCCGCGCTGCCTGATGATCGCGCGACGATCGATCGCGAAGTTCACGGCCTTCCGCCGGTTGGTGTTGCCGAACGCCGAGCGAGCGGTGTTCAGCGCCCAGTAGCGGGTCGTGATCTCCGGGTTGACGAAGTAGCGACCCCTATTGACGCCGAACTGCCGCGCGAGCTGCGCGTGAGCCGAAGGCGGCGAGCCGCCGAGGTCGTAGTCACGCTGCCCAGCGCGAACCTGGGAGAGGCTCGTCTCCTGGTTCGCCTGGACGTTGATGATGATCTGACTCGCGTTGCGCGGCCTCGTCCCCCGGTAGAACCTGTTCCGGACGAGGACGGCCGAGCGGTTCGGCGTACGGCTCTTCAGCTGGTACGGACCAGCGGTGTGGAACGTGTTCAGACCAGCCTCGGTGGCCGGGGTCCCCTTGGGCAGGATGCAGAAGAACGGCATCGCGAGCCGGGAGAGGATGTCCGGGCCGGGCTTCGAGAGCCGGATCTGAACGCGGTTGCCACGCAGCGCGCGGACACCGCTGATGTGCTTCGTCCGACCGGCCGTGACGGCGGGCGCGCCGACGATGTCCGTGAAGAACGGGATCGCGGGCGAGTTGATCGCCGGTGTAGCAAGCCGGTCGAGGGTGGCAGCAACGTCTGCCGGTCTGACGACTTTGCCGTTGCTGAACCGCTGTCCACGCTTGAGCGTGAACGTGTAGACCCGGCCACCGCGAGTGACCCTCGGGAAGGACTTCGCGAGCTCAGGTGCGAGGCGGGAGCCCGCCGCACCGGGCTTGTCCGGGTAGTTCAGCAGGTTGCCACAGACCGAGTAGAGCGTGAGCCAGCTCGGCTGGAAGTAGGCGAGCGCCGGATCAACGTAGTCGTAATCAGTCTCCGACAGGTTGAGCCGAAGCGTGCCTCCCTTCCTTGCGGCCGAGCTCTTGGCCGACGGCGAAGAAGACGCCGGGGCCGCCACGCCGGCGGCGATGAGCATGCCTGCCCCCACCAGCAGCGTGATCACAGAGAGCCACAGCCTTCTGTGCATACGACTCCTTTCCTAACAAACGAAAAGCCAGCTGGTCGCACTGGCGAACGCACTATGCGTTCACGGTCTAAGACGCCTCGCGCGTGAAGAAGTTAGGAGAATGTGTTCCACGCGCAAACCGCCGGTTTCCAGCGATTTCATGGTTTGCTAGTCCGCCGGCGCGGCTTCGAGCAGCTCCCGCGCCGCTTCAAGGTCCTCCTCACCGACGAGAATCTCCCGCCAGCCCAGGAAGCCTCCACCTTGCTCGGCGGAGAGGTCGGCTCCGCGCTCGCTGCAATCGATCCCGTGGGCGCGCAGGAGCGAGCAGATCACGTCGGCCTCTCCCTGGCTTCCAACGATCGTCAGGCGCACGACGCCGGCCACGGCGCTAGCCTCGCGAACGAAGTGTTCTAATGCGACGAGCGCGGATCGAAGGCGTCGCGCAGACCGTCGCCCAGAAGGTTGAAGGCGAGGGTCGTGAGCAGCACGGCCATCCCCGGCCAGACCATCAGCCAGGGCTGGGCCTGGTAGTAGTGCGACGCGTCCTGCAGCAGGTTGCCCCAGCTCGCCGTCGGCAGCGGGATTCCGATCCCGAGGAACGAGAGACCGGCCTCGAGCAGGATGTTGTTGGCGACGATCAGCGTCGAGTAGACGATGATCGGCGCGACGAGGTGGGGCAGCAGGTGCGAGCGGATGATCCGCCAGTCGCTGGCACCCACCATCCGCGCGGCCTCCACGAACTCCTTCTCGCGGAGCGACAGCACCTGCGCGCGGATGATGCGCGCCGGGTAATACCACGTGAAGACGCCGATCACGACGACCAAGGTCAAGACCCCGGGTTCGAAGGCTCCGTATAACGTGATGTTGTTCAGACGGTCACCGACCGTGCTGGCGAGCGCGACGATGAAAAGGAGTACGGGGAATGCCATCACGATCTCCGTGATGCGCGAGATGGCCGTGTCGATCCAGCCCCCGTAGAAGCCGGCCATCGCTCCCATCAGGACACCGATAACCATTGCCAGGAGCGTGGCTCCGATCGCGACCTCGAGCGAGACCTGAGCCCCGTACAAAAGCCGTAGGAATTCGTCCCGGCCGAGCGATGAATCGGTGCCGAGAACGAATAGGGTCTTCGTGCATTTCTCGCCGGTGACGCAGTAGCCGCCGATCCCGGCATTCACGTGCGCCCATGGACCCGCAGGTTGTCCGATCGAGTTGAACGCGCCGCCCTCGAGGTCAGTGAATTGGTCGTTTGGCCCATGGCCGAGCTGCCCTTTCGCGATCGGCGAGCCGAAGAAGGCGACGAGGAAGAGGAGGATGATGAAGGCGCCGCCGACGATCGCGACCTTGTCGCGCCTGAACCGCCGCCATACCTGTTCCCAATACCCGCGCGCGCGTACCGGTGCAAGCTCACCAAGTTCGACACCGGCCTCTGCGGCGACGGTACCCGCGAGGCCCGCGCCGGCGCCTACGACCTCGGGTTTTTCCTGGGTAGCCACAGGCGGGAGTCGAAGCATAGCGGCGGGTCCGCCGCCACGCATCACCTGATTAGACGCACCGGCGGAGTGTTCCGTTAGCGACCCCGCCTTCGAGGGTGTTCCACTTTCGGCACACTCGCGTCACCCACGCGCGCGAGTTTCCTCGTTAGGCTGATAGCAGAGGGCGAGCAGGGGCTGCCCCCGTTGACGGGCGCACGCGTGAACCTTTAAAGGACGGCGGTTGCTTAGGAGGTTGGTCTTAGAGAGACGGCTGCCGAGGCCGATGCCACAAAGCCACCTGAGCGGGCGGTTACGCGCCGAACGCCGACCTACTGCGTCAGCGCGTCGGCACCTGCGACGACCTCGAGGATCTCCTGGGTGATCTCGGCCTGGCGAGCCCGGTTCATCGCCAGCGTGAGGTTCCCGATCAAATCGGCCGCATTCGACGAAGCGTTGCGCATCGCCGTCATCCGCGCGCCCTGCTCCGACGCCGAAGACTCGAGCAGCGCCCGGAAGAGCTCTGTCTCGACGTAGACGGGCAGCAAGCGCTCGAGGATCTGCTCCGGCTCGGGCTCGTAGATGAAATCGCCCAGCAGCGCCGTCTCCCGCGCCTCGTCCTCCCCGCGCTCGAGCAGCTCCTCGGGAATCGGCAGTACCTCCTGCTCCCGCACACGCTGGACAAGCGGGGAGACGAACTCGTTGTAGACGACGATCACGCGGTCGACCTCTTCCTCGCCGTACAGGTCGGCCACTCTATGAGCGATGGCCTGCGCGTCCGAGTAGGAAGGCCGATCGCTGAAGCCGACCCAAGCCTGCTCGACCTGGTAGCGGCGGAACGTCAGCGTCGAGCGTCCCTTGCGTCCCGCGACGAGCCAGCGCGCCTCGACGCCCTCGGAGCGCAGGCGGCGCTCTAGTGCGAAGGAAGCCCGCAGGATCTGGGCATTGAACGCGCCGGCGAGACCGCGGTCGCCGGTGATCGGGACGATCGCCGCCCGCCGCACGTCACGCCTCTGGAGCAGCGGCAGACCGCGAACCGACGTACTTGCCCGTGCCGTGCGCGTCATCAGCTCGAGCATCCGGTCGGCGTATGGACGCATCTCCTCGATCCGAGCCTGGGCCTTGCGCAGCCGAGCCGAGGCGACGAGCTCCATCGCCTTCGTGATCTTCCGCGTGTTCCCGATGGAGCGGATCCGCCGCTTCAGGTCCTGGACGGTGGCCATCTAGCTAGGTGACGAGGGCCTCTTCCTCGACGTTGAAGGTCTTGGCGAACTTGTCCAACTCGCCGCGAAGCTTCTGCTCGACCTCGTCCGAGAGGATCTTCTCCTCGGCGATCGCCTTGTAGATCGAGCCCTCGCTGCGAAGAAACTCGCGCAACTCGTCCTGGAAGCGCTGCACCTGGGCCGTGGGGATCGGATCGAGGTACCCCTCGTTGCCGGCGAAGATCGCGACGACCTGTTCCTCGACGGCCCACGGCTGATACTGCGGCTGGTTCAGCGTCGCCACCATCCGTTCCCCCCGGGCGAGGATCCGCTGCGTGGCCGGATCGAGCTCGGAGCCGAACTGTGCGAACGCCTCCAGCTCGCGGTACTGCGCGAGGTCGAGCTTCAGCCGGCCCGCGACCTGGCGCATCGCCCGGATCTGGGCGTTGCCGCCGACCCGCGAGACCGAGATGCCAACGTTGATCGCCGGGCGCACGCCGGAGAAGAACAGGTCGGTCTCGAGGAAGATCTGCCCGTCCGTGATCGAGATGACGTTCGTCGGGATGTACGCAGCGACGTCGCCGGCCTGGGTCTCGATCACCGGCAGCGCCGTGAGCGAA
This sequence comes from Gaiellaceae bacterium, assembly GCA_044870105.1. Lineage (GTDB taxonomy): Bacteria > Actinomycetota > Thermoleophilia > Gaiellales > Gaiellaceae > JBKPFU01. The sequence goes on from JBIOYJ010000102.1 coordinate 9,930, forward strand.
CCGCCGCCGAGCTCGTCCGAGAGCTTGCAGGACCGCTCGAGCAGGCGCGAGTGCAGATAGAAGACGTCGCCCGGGAAGGCTTCGCGGCCGGGCGGCCGCCGCAGGAGCAGCGACATCTGACGGTAGGCGTCCGCATGTTTGGAGAGATCGTCGTACATGCAGAGGGCGTGCTTGCCGTCGAAGAGGAAGTGCTCCCCCATGGCACAGCCGGAGTACGGCGCCATCCACTTGATCGGCGCGGCCTGCGAGGCGGGCGCCGTGACGATGATCGTGTAGTCCATCGCGCCGGCGTCCTTCAGGCGCTCATACACCTGGACGACCGTCGACGCCTTCTGCCCGATCGCGACGTAGATGCAGACGATGTCCTGGCCGCGCTGGTTGAGGATCGTGTCGACGAGGATCGCGGTCTTGCCCGTCGTCCGGTCGCCGATGATCAGCTCGCGCTGACCCCGTCCGATCGGGATCATCGAGTCGATCGCCTTCAAGCCGGTCTGGAGCGGCTCCTTGACGGGCTGGCGGTCGATGACGCCCGGCGCCTTGAACTCCAGCAGCCGACGCTCTTCGCTTTCGATCGGGCCCTGGCCGTCGAGCGGTTTGCCGAGCGGATCGACGATCCGGCCGATCAGCGCCTCGCCGACGGGGACGCTGGCGACCCGGCCGGTGCGCTTGACCGGATCGCCCTCCTTGACCTGCTCCCAGTCGCCGAAGAGCGCTGCACCGACGTTGTCCTCCTCGAGGTTCAGCGCGACGCCGGTGACGCCGTGCTCGAGCTCGACGATCTCCATGGAGAGACAGCTCTCGAGACCGTAGACGCGTGCGATCCCGTCGCCGACTTCCAGGACGCTGCCGACCTCGGCAAGATCGGTGTCGACCTCGTACTCGGCGATCCGCTGCTTGAGGATCGAGGTGATCTCTTCCGGACGAAGCTTCAAGTTGCGCTCCTTAGCTCTTGACGTAGACGGTTGAGACGGCCGCGCACGCTGGAATCCAGCCGGAGGGAGCCGACCTGGAGGACGAGGCCGCCGATCAGATTGGGGTCGACCTTGCGTGTGGCGTCGACCTTGCGGCCCGACGCCTTCTCGATCTGGCCGACGAGCTTCTCGGCCTCGCGGTCGGAGAGCGCTACGGCAGTGGTGAGCTCGACGTCGAGGATGTCCTGCTCCTCGGCGACCAGCCGGTTGAACTCGCGCGCGATCTCGTCGATCTCGGCGCCGCGCCCCTTCTCCGCGACGAGCAGGAGGAAGTTCTTGAACAACTCGTCTTCCGAGCCGGCTATCTCCCGCAGCGCATCCGCCTTCGCCTGCCGCTCGACGCGAGGGTTGCGGAGCAGCTCGCGCAGCTCCGGCACCTCGCGCTGCATCTCGACGAACTCGTCGAGCTCCTGCTGCACCGGCGCGAGGCGGTCCTTCTCCTTGGCGGCCTCGAAGAGTGCCTTCGCGTAGATGCGCTGGGCGACGGCCACTACCGATGTCCGTTCCGCTCGAGGAGCGAGAAGTCGAGCTCGCCGACCGCCTCCTCGATCAGGCGCCGGTGCTCGGCGTCGTCGAGGGACTTCGCGGTCACCTTCTCGGCGGCGATCAGGCTCAGCTCGGCGACCTCGGCCCGGATCTCGACGAGCGCGCGGCGCGTCTCCGCCTCGATCTGACGGCGAGTCTCCTCGAGCCGCCGCTGCCGGTCGGCCTCGGTCTCTTCCTTCACCCGCGCGCGCTGCGCTTCGGCGACCTTGCGCGCATCCGTGAGGATCTCCTCGGCCTCGCCCCTCGCCTGCCCGAGCAGCTGCCGGTGCTCCTCGAGCATCCTGCGAGCCTCCGCGCGCGCCTGGTCCGCCTCCTCGAGAGCCTGCCGAATCCGCTGTCGCCGCTCGTCGATCGCTTTCTGGATCGGACCGAATGCGTAGCGCTTGAGGACGAACAGCGTGATCCCAAACGAGACGATCGTCCAGATCATCAGGCCGGGGACGACCTTGATCAGCGCATTGGAGGCGACGAGCGTCATGGCCTAGCGACCCTGACCGAATGGCGCCGCTTTGCAGCGAGGCGGCGCGTGCGAGACGTGAGTGAAGGGCTCGCCATCAAATCAGCACGAAGGCGAGCAGGCCGCCGAGCAGGCCGTAGAAGACGACCGCCTCGGTGAGCGCGAACCCGAGCCACATCAGGCCCTGGAGCTCCCCGCGGAGCTCGGGCTGGCGGGCGACGGACTGGATCATCGAGCCGAAGATGTTCCCGATGCCGATGCCGGCGCCAACCGCGCCGAGTCCGACGCCGAGTCCGAAGGCCACCGCCTTGCCGGCGTCGACCGCATCGTCTGGTGCCGCGAGCAGATCGATCACAACAAACCTCCCTTTAGTGCGCCGGCTCGATGGCCGTGCCGATGTAGATGGCTGACAGGGCGGCGAAGATGAAGGCCTGAATCGTGACGACGATGACGACCTCGAACAGGTAAAAGGCGGTCGCCACCGGCACGCCGATGACGGCGAGGCCCACGTTTTCGAGCACGAAGATCAGGCCGATCATGACCAGGATCAGCATGTGGCCCGCGAGCATGTTGGCGAAGAGTCGGACGGAGAGCGAGATCAGACGCATGAAGACGGAGATGATCTCGATCGGGACGATGAACGGGAGCATCCCTTTCGGAACGTCGGGGATCAGCAGCTTCGGGTAGCCGAGGCCATGGAAGCGAAAGCCCTCGAAGTGGCTGAAGACGAACGTGAGAATCGAGAGGGTGAGCGTGACCGAGAGCGACGCTGTCGCGGCGTAGATCCCCAGCGTGGGCAACGCAACGCCAAACACGTGGAACTTCTCGTCCGAGAGCGGCAACGGGATGAAGCCGAGCACGTTCAGCACCCAGATGAACAGGAGCAGGCTCGCAACGTAGGGGAACCAGAGCCCGATCGCCTTCGAGGGCAGCCCCTGCTCGGCGATCTGCGTTTGGGCGACCTCATAGATCTGTTCGCCGATGGTCTGGCGGGTGCCCGGCGTCGTCCCGAGCCGGAAGCGCATCAGGAAGAGGCCGAGCAGGATCGTTACCACGGTTCCGAGCAGCAGGTACGCGACGGCCTTGTTCAGCGACAGGTCGATCGGCCCGATCGCGAGCTTCGGGCCCCAGCGGTGGAGCTCGAACTCTTCCTCGGGATGGAAATCGCCCTTCGCGAGGGCGGCCTGCGGCAGCGCGAGAAGCCATACGGCTCCGAGGATCATCCAGCAAAGTGCGCGTCTCATGCGGGCCTGCCGGCGAAGTAGAAGAGCAGCCCGACGCCGAGCTCGAACGTGTAGCCGAGCGCGTAGACGATGGCGGCGGCGACGCCCGCGTCGGTGTCCGACATCGCGAGCGCGACGAGGGCGACGATCACGGCGATCGCGCGAAAGGTCATTCCGAGGGCCAGCACGCCTGAACGGGCGAGGTTATCGGCGCCGATCGGAAGACGCGCCAGCAGAAGGCCGAGCCCTTGGCCGGCGACGATCCAGAGCAGCGCCCCGATCAGCCAGCCGGAGAGCGGCCAGTCGGCCGCGACGAAGATGGGTACCGCGAGCGCGATCACGCTCGCTCCGGCGAGCGCAGGCACGAGCCGGCCGGGGCGCGGCCGCGGGGTTGTGAGGGTGCCCGCCATCAGGTGAAGAAGCCGCGATAGCGGCGGTAGACGGCGAAGATTCCGGCCGGAATGCCTACCACCGCGCCGGCAAGCGCTCCGAGCCCCACGGATCCTGCCGCCCAGCCGATCAGGGCGCCGGCGCCCACACCCGCAGCGGTGACACCCGCCAAGACCGCGCCGGCGCCGGCGGGTTCGAACGACGAGCGGGGAGACGGCTCCATCCGGGGCGGAGCTTACCAAAGTTTGTAACACCGGAAAGCCGCATGGTTTCGCCAAAAACGACCGACCTTGTACGCTTCATGCGTGCGGGTCCTGCTCGTCCATGGGAGCGTCGGAAACGCCGCCGCGAGCTGGGCGGAGCAACGTGACCTCGCCGACCGCTTCGAGCTCGTGCTCGTGGAGCGCTCGGGCTATCTGCCGCACCCGCCTCGGGCGCGGATCGACTTCGAGGAGCAGGCAAGAGAGCTCGCCGACCTGTTCGCGGAGGGGGATCATCTCGTCGGACACTCCTACGGCGGGGTGGTCTCGTTGCTCGCCGCCGCCCGGCGGCCCGGCCTGTTGAGATCGCTGACGGTCAGCGAGCCGCCGGCGTTCGGCGTCGCGCGCGGGCACCCGGCCGTGGAGGCGTTCCTCGAGCAGTTCCACCGGGCGCCACGCGAGCCGCGCGCGTATCTCGAGTTCTTCCTGCCGCTCGTCGGCAGCACGACCGAGCTTCCCGATCCCCTGCCGCCCGAACTCGAGGCGGGCGCGCGGGCGGCGATGGCAGAGCGGCCTCCGTACGAAGCCGAGATCCCCGTGGACGAGCTCGCGCGGGCGCCGTTTCCGAAGCTCGTCCTCTCCGGCGGCCACAGCGCGGCGTTCGACGCCGTCTGCGACGTCCTCGAGGAGCGTCTGGCCGCGGAGCGCGCGGTCCTGCCCGGTGCGGGGCATTCGATTCCGCGCGCGCCGGGCTACAACGAGCGCCTGCTCGACTTTCTCGACCGGGCCGCCTGATGCGTGTCTGGGTCGACATGACCAACCCGGCGCACGTGATCGTCCTGCGGCCGCTGATCGAGCTGTTGGAGAACCGCGGCGACGAAGTCGAGATCACCGCCAGACCGTTGTCCCACACGACGGAATTGCTCGACGACTGGGGGCATCCGTACACGCCGCTCGGCCGCCACGGCGGCGCGTCGCGCTTCGGCAAGGCGGGGGCCGCGGCCGCCCGCATGCCGCAACTGCTGCGCTTCGGGCGGGGCAGGCGCTTCAACTGGGGTCTCGCACACGGTTCGACCGACCTGCCACCGGCCTGCCGCCTCTTGCGGGTCCCCAATACGACGATGTTCGACTACGAATGGGCATCGCTCCAGCACCACGTCAACTGCCGGCTCGCCACCCGCGTCCTCGTCCCCGACGCGATCCCGGCCGACCGACTCGAGCGCTACGGAGCGAAGCCGCCGAAGCTCGTCCGCTACCCGGGTCTGAAGGAGGAGTACTACCTCGGGGCCTTCGAGCCGGACGAAAGCGTCGCGCAGCGGCTGGGTCTCGATCGCTCGCGCGTGATCGTCGTCATCAGGAGCGCCCCGTCGTACGCGCTCTACCTCGGCGGGTCCGAGAACGAGCTGTTGACACGCCTGCTCCGGCGGCTCGCGGCCCAGGGTGTCCAGACGGTCGTGCTCGCCCGCACCGACGAGCAGCGCCGTGCCGTCCGCTCCGTCGGCGACTTCGTCGTGCCGGACCGAGCCGTCGACGCCCGGAGCCTGACCGCCCTCGCTGACGCCGTCGTCTCGGCGGGCGGGACGATGCTCCGCGAGGCGGCAGTGCTCGGCACGCCGGTCTGGTCGATTTTCGAGGGCAGGCCCGGCGCGGTCGACGAGCAGCTCGCGCGCGAGGGACGCCTGCGCTTCCTGCGCGACCCCCGCGAGCTCGAGCTGAAGAAAGCCCCGGCGGAGCGTCAGCTACGCGCGCGCCGCGACCCGGCCGACCTGCTCAGCCTCGCCCTGCCGTGACCTCGCGCTCGGCCGCCGCCTCCTCGGGCGAGGGCTGGCGCCTGAAGCGCAGCGGCTCCAGATGGCGCGACTTCAGGATCTCGAGCGTGTAGATCATCCAGATCGAGGCCGCGAGCACGACCAGACCGACGGCAGTCGCGATCAGCGCATTACCCAGATCCCACTCCCCGTGCGGCCGCGGCGGGACGAAGCGAAGCAGGATCGCGTACGCGGCGAGCAGGATCGCCCAGAGATGAAGGTAGGCGGCGGTCCGGCGCTGCGAGAACCCGATCCGCATGAACCGGTGGTAGAAGTGGTTCTGGTCGGCACCCCACGGCGGACGCCGGTACTTCAGCCGCTTCAGCACGACGAACGAGGTGTCGAGGATCGGGACCGCCATGACGAGCAGCGGGCCGGCGAGCGCGATCGTGGCCGCCGTCTTCAACACGCCCTGGACGGCGACGCACGCCAGCACGAAGCCGAGCGCGAGCGAGCCCGAATCGCCCATGAAGATCTTCGCCGGGTGGTAGTTGTGCCGCAGGAACGCGAGCGTCGCGCCGCAGATGATGGCCGCGAACGCCGCCGCGCCGAGACGATCGAACGACGCCGCGAGAACGGCGAACGAACCCGACGCGATCGCGACGATGCCGGCGGCGAGCGCGTCCATCCCGTCGATCAGGTTGACGAGGTTCGCCAGCGCGACGATCCAGAAGATCGTCAGCGGATACTCGGCCCCGCCGAGGTCGTGGGAGCCGAGGAGCGGCAGCGAGACGTGCTCCCAGGTGAGGTCGTAGCCGACGACCGGAATCAGGGACGCGGCGACGACGCCGGCCATCTTCACACTCGGCCGGATCCCCCTGATGTCGTCGATCAGACCAAGGGCGGCCACGCAGAGCGTGCCGAGGATGATTCCCTGATATGTGCCCTTCGGATGGATGAAGGCGACGGCCGGAATGAGGATCCCCGCCACGATCGCCAAGCCGCCGATCCGCGGAATCGGACGGCGACCGTGGATCCGCGGACGATCGTCGCCGGCGTCGACCCCGCCGATGCGGGGAGCGAGGCGGCCGATCAGCGGCGTGAGGACGAGCACGATGCCCGCCGCCGTCAGGAATCCCCAAACCGCCTTCCCGTCCGAGACCAGCGCGTGGACGGAGTCCGTGAAGGACATTGCGATCGGTTATAGCAAAGGGGTTTCATGGCCAACCCCTCGGATGCCGATTGCTAGCCTTGAGCCTCTTTTGAGCAAGCTGCTTTCACCCGAGTCGACGTTCGACGAGCGCATCGAGACGCGCCGAGCGAACATCGGCATCGTCGGCCTCGGCTATGCGGGCCTGCCGCTGGCGATGGCCTTCGCCGAGGCGGGGTTCGACGTCACGGGCATCGACGTGAACGAGAACCGGGTCCGCGCCGTGCGGGAGAAGCGCTCCTATCTGGTCGACGTTCCCGAAAGCCGACTCGAGCGCCTCGACGGGACGCTGAACGCGACCGCCGACTACGGCGCCGTCTCCGAGCTCGACGCGCTGACGATCTGCGTCCCGACTCCGCTGTCGAAGACGCGCACGCCCGACCTCGGCTTCATCGTCTCCGCCAGCGAGTCCGTCGGCGCCAACCTCAACCACGGACAGCTCGTCGTGCTCCAGTCGACGACGCACCCGGGCACGACGGAGGAGATCGTCCTGCCGATCCTCGAGGAGCGCTCTGGCGGGAAGGTCGGCAAGGACTTCTTCCTCGGCTACGCGCCCGAGCGCGTCGATCCGGGCAACCAGCAGTTCACGATCAAGAACACGCCCAAGCTCGTCGCCGGCGTGACGGAGGAGTGTCTGCGGCGAACGCAGCTTCTCTACCGGCAGATCGTGGACACGGTCATCCCCGTCTCGAGTCCCATGGTCGCCGAGACGGCCAAGTTGCACGAGAACACGTTCCGCGCCGTCAACATCGCGCTCGCGAACGAGCTGGCGCTGATGTGCGACCGGCTCGGGATCTCGCCGTGGGAAGTGATCGAGGCCGCGTCGTCGAAGCCGTTCGGCTTCCTGCCGCACTATCCGGGTCCGGGCCTCGGCGGCGACTGCATTCCCGTTGTCCCTCATTTCCTCGCGTGGCGGCTTCGTGAGTACGGCTACTCGGCGCAGCTGATCGACGCCGCGCACGAGGTGAACGCACATATGCCGAACTACGTCGTCGGGAAGATCTCCGACGCGCTGAACGAGACCGCCAGGCCGATCAAGGGCTCCAAGCTGTTGCTGCTCGGCATGGCCTACAAGGCCGACGTGCACGACACGCGCGAGTCGCCGAGCCTGGAGATCATGCGCCAGCTGATCACGCGCGGCGGCGAGGTCACCTACTGCGATCCCTGGGTCTCGTACATCGAGCTCGACGACGCCCGGCACGAGACCGTCGAGTGGTCGAGGGAGAACGTCGCCGCGGCCGACTGCGTCGTCGTCCTGACGCCCCACACGCGCTTCAACGACGAGCCGCTCTGGGAGCACGCCCAGCTCGTCGTGGACACGCGGAACGTCGTGCCCGACGGGCCGACCGTCCACAAGATTTAGTTGCGGCTGCTGGTTCTCGGCGCCGGCTACATCGGGGCGGCGCTGGCCGATCATGCGCTGGCGCGCGGCGACGAGGTCGTGCTCGCCGACAACTGGTACGCGACCGATCGGTCGCAGCTGGCCGGGCTCGAGGAGCGGGGCGCGCGCGTCGAGACCGCGGATATCCGCGAGGGCGCAACGGAGCTCGTACGCGATGCCGATCGTGTGTTCCTCCTTGCCGCCCAGGCCTCGCGGCCGCTCGCCGAGCGCGATCCCGACTACACGGAGGAGACGAACGTCACCGGCGTGCGCCGAATCGCCGAGGCCGCGGGGGCGCCGCTCGTCTTCGCGAGCTCTCTGAACGTCTACGGGGCGGAGCTGGGCGGCGCGGTCGTGACGGATACGCCCTACGGGAGGCAGGGAGATCTCGCCCACCTGTCCAAGATCTACGGCGAGCTGTGCGTGCAGATGTACGCGGCCCTCCGTGGATTCGAGCTGTCGATCCTCCGCCTCGGGATCGTCTACGGCCCGAGCCCGGTCGAGCACGAACGGGAGGAATCGCAGACCGTCGTGGACAAGTTCCGGCGGCTGGCCGCCGCCGGCGAGGAACTGCCGGTCGAGCGAGGCGATGCGACGATCGGGGTCGTCCACGTCGACGACGTGGCGCGCATCATGTTGGATGCGCCGGCGGGAATCGCGAACGTCGCGGCCGAGACCGTGACCGTCGCCGGCGTCGCGGCGCTTGCACGAGGGGAGGAGTCTCCCGGCGACGCGGCCTGGACGTATTCGACGCCTTTCGAGTACCGCCACGCGCTTCGCGACTACCTCGCGCCGTGAAGGTCCTCGTCACGGGGGCGACGGGGTTCCTTGGTTGGCGGACCGCGACGCTGCTGCGCGACCGCGGCCACGAGGTCGTGTTGCTGGCGCGGCCCGGCGGCGCCGAGCGCGCCTCCGCGGCGGGGCTCGAGGTCGTGCGCGTCGACGCAGGCGATCCAGGGGCCCGCGAGCTCGGGCGCGGCTGCGACGCGGTCTTTCACTTCGCCGGCATCCCGGATCCCGCACGCGCGCGCGAGAACCCGGCGCGGGCGATTCGCGAGAACGCCGGCTCGACACTGAACCTGCTCGACGCCTGCCTGGAGCACGGCGCCGGGCTGCTCTACCCCTCGACGCTGCGTGCCGCCCTGGAACCGCCTCCCGACGACTACGCCGTCTCGAAGCGCCTCGGCGAGGAGGTCTGCCGCCTCCACCCCGCGTCGGCCACCGTCGTCCGGCTCACGTCCGTCTACGGTCCCGGCCAGGTGGCCTGGGAGGGTGCGACCGGCGCGATAGCGACGTTCGCCGCCCGCGCGCTCGAGGGCGAGCCGATCGTGATTCACGGCGATCCGCAGCGAACGCGTGACTTCGTCTACGTGGACGATGCGGTCTCGGCGTTCGAGGAGGTCGCGGCCGTCGGTCGCTGGAACGAGACCGTTGCGGTCGCGAGCGGCGTCGTCACGCCGCTGCGGCGCGCGGCCGAGCTCGTTTGCGACGCGGCCGGGTCCACGTCGGTGATCGAGACCCCGGGAGGGGAGCTCGCGCCCGGCGAGAACGAGAGCTACGCGGCTGAACCGCCGCCGGCGCCGTTAGCCTTGACCCCGCTCGAAGAGGGTGTCCGCCGCTATGTCGACTGGCTCAAAGTCCATCCCGCTGCTCAAAGCCGCGCCCGAGCCTGATCAGCTCCGCGACCGGCTGGAGGGCGGCGGCTGGCGCGGGATCGAGCTTGCGCTGATGCCGCAGCACGTCGCGAGCGAGGAAGCGCTGCAGCGCGCGATCGAGGTGACGAAGGAGGCCACAGCGGGGCTCGTCGTGACGGCGGAGGCGCCGGTGTCCTGGCCCAGCGGAGCCTTCGTCCGCGTCGACCGGCTCGACGACGAGGCGCGGGCCGGGATCGAGCGAAGCGCGGAGTTCGCCGCCGCGATCGGCTCGCCGGTGCTGACGATCCATCTCTTCATTCCGCTCTCGCCGCGCGAGTTTCGTAACACCGGACAGGTCGACGAGAGCCGTGTGGACGAGTTCTTGCACTTCTATTGCGCGCAATGTGCGCGGGTTGGGGTCAGACCCCTGATCGAAAACGTGCCGCCGGTGTTACGGATGCGAACCGGCGGCGTTTTCCTTTCGCCGATCGGCGGTCACTGGCTCGACCTGCTCCGATGGCGCGACCGGATCCCCGAGCTCGGCTTCACGATCGACACCTCGCACGCCGCGCTCTTCCGTTCGTTCGCGGCGGCCTACCCGGGCCTGTTCGGGCTCGCGTCCGACGAGGGGCTCGACCTAGGGCGTTACGTGGATGAGCTCGGCCCCGGTGCCGAGGTCGCCCACGTCTCGGACGCACACGGCCTGCTCGGGGAGGGCCTTCCGTACGGGAGCGGTGAGCTCGAGCTCGATCCCGTCGTCCGGCGACTCGGCGAGCTCGTCCCGTTCATCTGCGCCGAGATCAACGAGCCCGATCCCGCCCGTGCCGAGGACATGAAGGCCGGGTATCGCGCGATCGCGCGCGCGCTCGCCGCGCCGGCGCAGGCGGTGAAGCGCGTCCCCGCGCGTGTCCCGGCCGAGGGCTTCGACTGGCAGGCGGTGATCGAGCGGCGCGACCCCGTCCCGTCCGTGCTCGAGCTTCACGAGGTCTTCGGCGGGCGGCGCGTGCTCGTCACGGGCGGCGGCGGTTCGATCGCGCGGGCGCTCGCGACGTTCTTGTCCGGCTTCCGGCCGGAGCGGATCGCGTTGCTCGATTCGAGCGAGGTGGCGCTCGCCGCGGACAAGCGCGAGCGCGATCCTTCGGGCCCGGTCGCGCACGTGCTCTGCGACGTGCGCGAGCCGGGACGACTCCAGCGCGAGCTCGCCGCGGTCAGGCCGGATGTCCTCTTCCACCTGGCCGCGTACAAGCACGTCGACTGGGCCGAGATCTTCCCCGAGGAGTTCGTCGACACGAACCTGCACGGGAGCTGGAACGTGCTGCGCGCCGCCGAGGGCAGCGGCGTCGAGACTGTCGTCGTTGCCTCGACCGACAAGGCTGCTCTAGCTGCGAGCTTCTACGGCCGGACGAAGCGCTTCATGGAGCAGCTGACGGCGTTCTCGGCCAGGCGGACCGGCGCTCACCGCACGGCCGTCCGGCTGGTGAACGTGCTCGGAAGCGCCGGCTCGGCCTCGGAGATCTTTTTGCGCCAGGCGCGAGCCTCGGTGCCGTTGACCGTCACCGACACCGGCATGGTGCGCTACTGGATCACGACGGCGCATGCAGCCGCGCTCGTCGCCCAGGCCGCGTTGCTCGCCCGCGAAGGCGTCCTCCTGTGCGGCCCGCACGATCCCGCCATGCTCACCGTGGGCGAGCTCGCGGAGCGGATCTGGCGGCTTGCGGGCCCCGGCGGCGAGCTCGAGATCGAGCTCACGGGCATTCGCCGCGGAGAGACGCTGAGCGAGGTGCTGACCGGGCCGGGCGAGGAGCAGGGCGAGGAGCGCCACCAGGGGATCGCCCCGATCGAGAGCGAGATCTCGACTGCCGGCGCGGCCTGGGTCGCCGAGCGACTCCCGGAGCGCGGCTCACGCGAGGACGCGCGAGCGATCTGGCTCGAGGCCATGCAGAGGCCCGGCCTCCTCGCGCCCGCGGGCACGAAGCCGTAACACTCCGGCCACGTCCCGGGGTCAGACCCCTGGACCTGGTCTTTGCGGACCGCGAGGCAGCGTTTTCCAGCCCTTTGGCGAAAAGGTGACGGCAGCTCGGGTCGCGACCCTTACGGCCACGTGGACATGTCTCGGGGTCAGACCCCCGGACCTGTCCTAACGAGTCCCGTAGAGGCGGTCGCCGGCGTCGCCGAGGCCGGGGACGATGAAGCCCTTCTCGTTCAGCCCGCGGTCGACGGCGGCCGTGACGATGTGGACGTCCGGGTGCTCGCCGTGGACATGCTCGATCCCCTCGGGCGCGGCGACCAGACAGACGAGCATCGCCGACCGGGCCCCGGCCGCCTTCACGGCCGCGATCGCCGCGGCGCTCGACCTTCCGGTCGCCAGCATCGGATCGAGGACGATCGCGTCGCGCTGCTCCAGATCCCCCGGCAGCTTCACGTAGTACTCGACGGGCTGGAGGGTCTCCTCGTCGCGATACATGCCGATGAAGCCAACGCGCGCGCTCGAGACCAGCGACAGCACGCCGTCCAGCATCCCCAGCCCGGCGCGCAGCACCGGGCACACCGCCACCTTCTTGCCCGAGATGCGCTTCGCCGCGGTCTGCTCGAGCGGGGTCTCGATCTCGACTTCCTCGGTCGGAAAGTCCTTCGTCGCCTCGTAGGTGAGGAGCAGGGTGACCTCATTGGCGAGCTTGCGGAAGTGGACGGTCGGCGTCTCGGAGTCCCGCAGATACGACAGCTTGTGCTGGACGAGCGGGTGATCGACGACCGTTAAACGGCCGCTCACGCCACGTATGTCGTGAAGCCCCGAAACCCTGTGTAGAGCGGATGCTTCGCGCACAGCGCCTCGACGCGCAAGGTGATCGAGCCGAGATCGGCGTCCGTGTCCAGCGCCTCCACGATCAGGCGCGCCACCTCGCGGAAGTCCTCCTCCTCGAAGCCGCGCATCGTGCACGCCGGCGTTCCCAGGCGGATTCCCGACGCGATCATCGGCGGCCGCTCGTCGAACGGCACCGTGTTGCGGTTCGTCGTGATCTTGACCTGCTCGAGGCGCTCCTGGGCGTCCTTGCCCGACCATTCGGACGCGCGCAGGTCGACCTGCAGGAGATGCGTATCCGTGCCGCCCGTCAGGACGTCGAGTCCGCCCGAGATGAGCTCCTCCGCGAGCGCGTCCGCGTTCGCCCGGATCTGCCGCTGGTAGTCGCGGAACACCTCGGTCGCGGCGATCTTGAAGCAGGTCGCCTTGGCCGCGATCGTGTGCTGGAGCGGGCCGCCCTGCATGCCCGGGAAGACCGCGCGATCGATGGCCTGGGCGTGCTCCTCCTTGGAGAGGATGAAGCCCGAACGCGGCCCGGCCAGCGTCTTGTGCGTCGTCGAGGTGACGAAGTCGCAGTGCGGCGTGGGATTCGGGTGCAGGCCCGCCGCAACCAGCCCGGCGAAATGGGCCATGTCGCAGACGAGCAGCGCCCCGACCTCGTCCGCGATCTCCCGAAACTTGTCCGCCTCGACCGTGCGCGGGTACGCGGAGCCGCCGCAGACGATCAGCTTCGGCCGGTGCTCCTTCGCGAGCTCGAGCACGTTCCCGTAGTCGACCATCATCGTCTCGCGCGAGACGCCGTAGTGGACGACGTTGTAGAGCCGCCCCGAGAAGTTGACCTTGAGCCCGTGCGTCAGGTGGCCGCCGTGGTCGAGGCTCAGCGAGAGCAACGTGTCCCCGGGCTCCATCGCCGCCGAGTAGACCGCCATGTTCGTGCCCGCGCCCGCATGCGGCTGGACGTTCACGTGCTCGGCGCCGAAGAGCTCCTTTGCACGGTCGATCGCCGTCTGCTCGATCTGGTCGATCACCTCGCAGCCGCCGTAGTAGCGCTTGCCGGGATATCCCTCGGCGTACTTGTTCGTCGGCGTCGACCCGACCGCCTCGAAGATCGCCGGCCAGGTGAAGTTCTCGGAAGCAATCAGCTCGATCTGACCCCGCTGGCGCTCGAGCTCCTTCTCGAGCAGCTCGGCGATGTCCGGATCGATCTCCGTCAGACCTGCGGTCCGAAGGTGCTCGAGAGTCTCCTGCGCAACGGCCACGTGCTGGATCGTACTTCTAGGAGAGGCTGGCAGCGGCGATCCGCTCGAGCGCCTCGTGGGCCGGCACGGCGCCTTCCCGCAGCACGACCGGAACGGTTCCGGTGAGATCGACCACCGTCGAGGGCACGCCCGGCAGCTCGCCGCCGTCGACCAGCGCGCCACATCCGGCGCGAATCTCCTCGGGCACGTCTTCGAGCCGGCGCGGGTCCGCTCCGCCGGCGAGGTTGGCGCTCGTCGCCATTACCGCCCCCGCCCGCGCGACTACCTCCAGGCCCGCCCCTTCGAGCTCGGGGACACGGACGCCGATCGCGTCCGGCCGAGAGCCCGTGAGCCACGGGAAACGCCGGGCTGGGTTCGGGAGCACGAGCGTGAACGGTCCGGGCAGGAGCGCCCGGACCGCCGGGGCCGCGCCCCCGCGCAGCTCCGGCACGCATTCGAAGAGGCGCTCGACGTCGACGGCGACGAGCGCGCTCGGCTGCGTCTCCTCGCGGCCCTTGAGCCGGTAGGTGCGCCGCACGGCCTCCTCGCGGTCGGCGTCTGCGCATAAGCCGTACACGGTGTCGGTCGGGAGCACCACCGGTTCTCCGGCCGCGAGCGCCGCGACGGCTTCGTCGATCAAGGCCGCCTCCCCTCCACGACTCGCTCCTTGCCGGCCAAATCCTCGCTGACCCCAATCTCGTCGTAGCCGAGCGCCTCGAGCAGCGCCGCCACGTCGCCGGCCCGCTGCTCCGCCGTCTCGAGCACGAGCCAGCCGCCCGGCCGAAGCGCCTCCTTCCCCGCGGTCGCCACAGCCCTCGTCGCCTCCTTCCCGACCAGTGCTCCGCGGGGCTCCCAGTCGCGAATCTCCGGCTGGAGTGACGGGATCTCACCGGGATCGACGTAGGGCGGGTTGGAGACGACGAGATCGAACTCGGCGTCCCCGAAGCCGCGGGTCAGATCGTGCTCGAGCAGCCGAACATGGTCGCCGAGCTCGGTCTCGGCCAGGTTTTCCCGGGCCAGCTCGAGCGCGTCCACCGAGCTGTCGAACCCGGTTACGCGGGCGCCGGAATGCTCGTCGGCGATTGCCAGCGCAATCGCGCCGGATCCGGTTCCTACGTCGAGCACGTCGGGTTGCGCGAGCGCGCGAATGTGCTCGAGGCAGCGCTCGACCACGACCTCCGTCTCCGGTCGCGGTACGAGCGCCCGCCGGTCGGTCTTCAGCAGCAGCCGCCGGAACCCCCACTCGCCGAGGATGTACGCGAGCGGCTCGCGCTTGCCGCGCCGCTCGATCAGCCCTCGGCAAACGCCGAGCTCGGGCTCGGAGAGCTCGCGCCCGTGGTCCATGTACAGCTCGAGCCGCGTGCGCCCGAGGCCCTTGGCGAGCAGCAACTCCGCGTCGAGCCGCGGCGAGTCGACGCCACGCGCGGCCAGGTATTGCGTCGAACGCCTTAGAACTTCACCAACGGTCAAACCGCCGCGGCTTCGAGCGCTCGTCGCCGGTCTTCAGCGGTGAGCGCCTTGGTGAAATCGTCGAGCTCGCCGTCGGTGATCGCGTCGAGCTTGTGCAGCGTGAGCTTGACGCGGTGATCAGTGACCCTGTTCTCCGGGAAGTTGTAGGTGCGGATCTTCTCGGCGCGCTCGCCCGACCCGATCTGCGAGCGCCGCGCCTGAGCCTGCTCCGCCTCCTGCCGCGCCCGCTCGGCCTCGTACAGCCGCGCGCGCAACACGCGGAGCGCCTTCGTCTTGTTCTGGAGCTGGGACTTCTCGTCCTGCATCGCCACGACGATCCCCGTCGGGACGTGGGTGATGCGCACGGCCGAGTCGGTCGTGTTCACGCTCTGGCCGCCCGGACCCGTCGAGCGGTAGACGTCGATCTTGAGGTCGTTCGGGTCGACCTCGACCTCGACCTCCTCGGCTTCCGGCATCACGGCGACGGTCGCCGTCGACGTATGGATCCGACCCTGTGATTCGGTCTCCGGGACGCGCTGCACGCGATGCGTTCCGCCCTCCCACTTGAAGACCGAGTAGGCGCCGTCCCCCTTCACCGCGAACGTGACCTCCTTCACGCCCCCGGATTCGTTCGGGCTGGTGGACAGCCGCTCCCACTTGAATCCGCGGCGCTCCGCGTAGCGGGTAAGCATCCGAAAGAGATCGCCCGCCCAGAGCGCCGCCTCGTCGCCGCCGACGCCCTGGCGAATCTCGACGATGACGTCCTTGCGGTCGGCCGGGTCGGTCTCGACGAGCGCGAGCTTGAGCTGCTCCTCGAGCGCAGCCAAACGCTCCTCGAGCTCCGGCACGAGCTCGCGCAGATCGCCGTCGGAGCGCGCCTCCTCGAGGTCGTCGCGCACCTGGCGCCATTCCTGCACGAGCCTGTGCGCTCCCTCCAGCTCCTTGAGCTTCCGCCCCAGCTCGGCGGCTTCGCGATGGTCGTTGAAGACGGCAGGGTCGGACATGCGCTCCTGCGTCTCCTGAAAGGAGCGCTCGAGCTCCTCGACAAGGCTCTCGATCGCCGTCATGGAGTAGAGGTTAGCCGCGCCCGTGAACGACGCCCAGGCGCGTGCGGGCGGTGTTGCCCGAGGAATCGGAGCTGACGAGCGTGACACCCCAGGTTCCGGCCGGCGGATGGAAGCGGGCCGTGCCCCGCAGCGGATGGACGCCGAGCGAGACGGTCCTCTTCGCGCTTCCACTCGAGAGCAAAAGCGTGAGCCGGACCCAAGGCGTCTCCGGGTCGGTCGCACGCCACACGAGCCGCGATCCCTGGAGACGCGCCGATACGCGCGGCGGCTGCGTGTCCCGTCGCACCTCGAGCGGCGGCAGCTCCGTGTCGGACGAATTCCCGGCGGGGTCGACCGCGTGCAGCGCGGCGGTGTACGTCCCCGGGGCCAACGCTCCCGGCTTCCAGGAGACGGTTTGCCAGCCGTGCGACACGAGCACGGAACCCGTCCGCCGGGCCCCGATGTCGAGCCTGACCGACGAGCGCTTCGAGAGCCAGAACCGGACCTGGGCGTCGTCGCGGAACCCGTCCACCGGCCACGGGTAGAGGGGCGGAACGGCGCGCCCCGCCTTCAGCTCCGGCGGCTCCGTGAGGTCGTCGCGGAAGCGGCCCCAGTAGTCGGTCAGGACCGGATCCTTGGTCCGGTTTGAGAGCATCGACAGCAGCCGGACGACGTAGCGGTGGTAATGGAGCGTCGCCTCGGCGCCGCCGAGCGAGTAGAGCGACCAGTAGCCCGTGTCGAAGCGGGGCAGCAGGCCGGTCGCGGCTGCTTGCAGCCTGGCCGCGAACGCCTGGGCGTTTGCGTCCTGCGCCGCGAGCGCGTACTCGCCGAGCGAGACCATCGTTTGCAGCTGCGCATTCAGGACGGCGAGCGGGCTGTAGCTGTAGAGGCGGATCCAGGGGCCGCGGGGCGTCCCGCGCACGAGCCGCGGAACAAGCGCGTAGGCGCGCCGGGCCGCGTCTGCGAGCTCAGGCGCGCCTAGCTCGGCACCCGCGCGCGCCAACGCCTGCGCGGCGACGGCCTGCCCCATGCCGGAGAGCCAGGGCGGCCGGCCGGCGCCAAAGCGGAAGTAGTACTCCCACGCGAGGCCGCCGCCGCTGGGAGCGCCTCGCTCGACCAGTGCGAGCGCGAGCTGCTGGGCGCGGGCTCCCTGGTGCGAGGTGACGAACCAGTTCAGCTTCCCGAAGTTCGCGAGCGGGTGGAACTGGAAGCCGCGACCCGAGAACTGGCGGTAGAAGATCCCGTCCGAGGCTTGGACGTCGGTCCCGCCCGGCCGGTCCCAATGCGTGGCGAACCAGCGGACGTTGAAGTCGAGCGTCGAGAAGATGGTCAGCGAACGCGGCTCGTCGTAGACGCGGGTCAGGGTCGCCACCTGATGCACGACCGCGGCGAGGTTGCGGTAGCGGCTGCTCGGAAGCTTCGGGAGCACCCGCGCGGCGCGGTTGAGCGTCGCCTTGTACTCGGCGCCGTCCTCGGGGGTCAATCGGCCGGCGGCCACTGCGCGATCGAGTCCGCGCGAGGCGGTTCGAACGTCCTTCAGCCAACCCGGCTGCGCGGAGGCAGACCCGGAGACGAACGCCAGCCCGGCGGCAACAACCGCCGCTCGACCCCACATAACGGTGTTAGACGGTAGCGCGTAGCGCCGGTTTGCAGGCTTTACGCCATCACTTCGACGCGCTCGCCGACGCCGGGCTCGGCGCGGTCCTCGAGCCGCAACACCTCGCGCAGAGCGCGGATCGAGACTTCGAGCTGGTCGAGCGTCGGCTCCCGGGTCGTCAGGCGCTGGAGCCAGAGGCCCGGCGCCAGCAGTGTCATCAGGATCCGGTTGCCGGTGTGCTTGCCCGCGAAGCGGATCAGCTCGTAGGCGATCCCCGCGATCACGGGCAGGAGCAGGATGCGCGTCGTGATCAGCCAGTACCACGCCGGTCGCCCGAAGAAGGCGAAGACGAAGATGGCGATCACCATCACCCAGAGGAGAAACGCCGTCCCGCAGCGGGGATGGATCAGGCTGAAGCGCTGCACTCGCGCCGGCTCGAGCGGCTCGCCCGCCTCGTAGGCGTTGATCACCTTGTGCTCGGCGGCGTGGTACTGGAACACGCGCCGGAGATCCGGCAGCAGCGAGATCAGGCTCAGATAGAGCACGAACACCGTGACGCGGATCAGGCCCTCGACGATCACGAACCAGCCGGCCTCGATGCCGATCCAGTTCGTGATCAGTGCCGGGCCGACCTTGAAGAGCAGGAGCGCGAAGCCGATCGCGATCGCGAAGGCGAACAGCAGCTGCCCGCGCGTGAGCTCCGTGGCCGGCTCACCGTCCTCCCCTTCCTCCTGGGCCGCATAGTTCGCCGAGATCGCCAGCGCGCGGAAGCCGATCGCCAGCGACTCGCCGAGCGCGACGATCCCGCGAACGACGGGCAGGCGAAGCAGCCGGTGGCGCGCCATGACCGATTCGATTCCGCGCGAGACCTGCGCGATCTCGCCGTCGGGCTTGCGCACAGCAACCGCCCAGTTCGAGGGGCCGCGCATCATCACGCCCTCGAGGACGGCTTGTCCTCCGATCGCGTTCATATCCCTGAGTTAAGCGTTCTTGGCGGCCTGCGCGCGCTCGAGGCGCCGCTGGAACCGCTCGACGCGGCCGCCGGTATCGAGCAGCTTCTGCTTACCCGTGTAGAACGGGTGGCAGTTGGAGCAGATCTCGACGTGCAGCTCCGGTTTGGTGGAGCGCGTCTGGAACTCGTTGCCGCAGGCGCAGCGAACGGTCGCGAGAACGTACTCCGGATGGATGCCGGTCTTCATTTCGCGGTCAGGATAGCAGCCGCGGTTTCTGTGGATACATTGCCTCCGGAGACAACAACTGCCACCGTGCGGCCCTGCTCCAGGGCGACTTTTCCCGCCAGGAGAGCCGCTACTCCGGCCGCTCCGGCGGGCTCGCACGCGAGCTTGCAACGCTCGTAGAGGAACCGCATTCCCGCCGCGATCTCCCCCTCCGTGACGAGCACGCTCTCCACGCCGAGCTCGCGGCAGACCGCGATCGCGGTCTCACCCGCGAAGGGCGCGCCGAGGCCGTCGGCGATCGAGTCGGGAGACACGGTGACCGGCTTGCCTGCGCGCAGTCCCTCGTAGAGGGCCGGCGAGCGCTCCGGCTCGACCGCGACTACGCGCGCATCGACGGCCGTCGCGATGCCGGAGACGAGCCCGCCGCCCCCGACCGGCACGACGACGGCGTCGAGCTCCGGAACGTCCTCCGCGAGCTCGAGCCCTACCGTTCCCTGCCCCGCGATCACGACCGGGTCGTCGAACGGATGAACGAAGGCGCGGCCGGTTTCCCCGATCAGCCGGTCCAGCCGCTCGAAGGCGTCCTGCGGATTCGGCGCCTCCAGGTCGACCTCGCCTCCGTAGCCTCGCGTCGCTTCGATCTTCTGCTCGCTCGCGCCCTGCCACATGACGATCAGGGCGTCGACGCCTTCCAGCGTCGCGGCGTAGGCGAGCGCCTGGGCGTGGTTGCCCGCCGAGATTCCGATCACCCCGCGCGACTTCTCCTCGGCCGAGAGCGACGCGAGCTTGTTCAGCACCCCACGCGGCTTGAACGAGCCGGTGCGCTGGAAGAGCTCCGCCTTGAGGACGACCGGGACACCCACCTCGCGCTCGAGGGAGGCCGAGCTGAGGACGGGGGTGCGATGGACGCGGCCCGCGATCGTCTCGCGCGCCGCGAGGACGTCGTCCCGGGAGATCACGGCACAGGCAGCGGCTCGGCGCTGATCCGTTCGGCTTCCGGGGAGGGGGTCTCCAGTCGCCGCAGCTCTCTGATCTCGCGCACGAAGAACACGGCCAGCGAGGAAACGACGACCCACGCCGCCGCGATCCAAAGCGTCGTCGAGATCCCGACCACGCTCGCGACGGGGCCCGCGAGGGCGAGCCCGAGCGGCATGAATGCGATCGAGCCGAGCCAGTCATACGAGCTGACCCGCGAGAGCTTCGACGGCGAGACGTGCTGCTGCATGGTCGTGTCCCACAGCGCATCGAACAGCCCCGCGCCGAGGCCGGCAGCGAGATGAACGGCGACGATCACAACGAGCGGCCAGCGCAGCGCCAGCATCGCCGGCGACAGCGCCGTCAGCGAGATACCGAAGCAGCCGACGACCATCGGCCGCTCCGGCTTCCAGCGCAAGGCGATCACGTGGCCGAGCAGAGCTCCCGCCCCGAACGCGCTCACGATCACGCCCCAAGCGCCGGCGCCGCCGAGCGATTGCTTCGCGACCAGCGGCCCGAGAACGAAGATCGGGGGAATCGCGACGAGCAGGTACAGCGAGGCCCACAGCACGACGACCCACAGCCACGTGTGTGAGACGAACTCGCGCCAGCCGCCCACGAGCTCCGCGAGGAAGCTCTCTCGTGCGGGGCGCTCCGGTCGCGGGACTCGCAGCAGGGCGAGCGAGAACGTGCTGGCGACGAACGTCCCGGCGTCGACGGCAAAGACAATCCCGGCGCCGGCGAGCGCGACCAGCAGTCCGGCCACGGCGGGCCCCGCGATCTGGGCGACGCTGGTCGAGATGCCGAACAGCGCGTTCGCCTGCTGGAGCCGCGCCGGGCTGACGGTGCTCGGGACCAACCCGGTCGACGCCGGCCGGAAGAACGCTTCCGCGGACCCATAGACGAACGACAGCACCAGCAGATGCCAGAGCCGCGCCTCGTGCATGAGCAGGAGGACGGCGATCGTCGCCTGCGTCGCGCCGCGAATCACATCGGAAGCGAGCATCACGAGCTGGCGTGGAAGCCGATCCGCCCAGACCCCTCCGGCCAGCAGGAAGACGACCATCGGCACCGTCTCCGCGGCCAACACGAACCCGACGTCGGTCGCAGACCCGGTCAGACCGAGGACGGCGAAGGCGAGGGCGACCGGTACGAGGGCATTTCCGAAAACCGACGCGGCCTGGCCAAGCCAGAGCAAGCGGAAGGGGCGCTCGCCGAGCGCGCCGAGCATGTCGGGGAGCGAGGGCTGTCGCACGACACGACAGCTTACGAACCCTTAAAAACATGCCGATATAAGTCGGTGTGATGAAACGCGCCGTCGTCCTCGTCGCCGCGATCGGCGTGTTCCTCGCTTGGACGTCGACGGCGACGGCGTCTCCCGGAGTGCAGTTCGGCCTTCAGGACGACGCATGGCTCGAGGGCGGAAGCATCGCCGCGCCGCTGATCGACGACCGCATGCTGCTGCTCGACCGGATGGGCGTCGACGCCGTGCGTTACACGCTTCGCTGGGACTGGATCGCGCCGACGCGACCGCTCCACCCGTCGGACCCGAGCGACCCGGCGTACGACTGGGCTCGCACCGACCAGGTGCTCGACGGGCTGCACCTGCACGGCATCGACGCGCTCGTCACGCTCTGGGGCACCCCTCCATGGGCGAACCGTGACCACAAGCCGAACTGGGCGCCCGCGAGTCCGTCGGCGCTCGCCCTTTTCGCGACCGCGGTCGCGAAGCGGTACCCGTGGGTCCGCAAGTGGGAGATCTGGAACGAGCCGAATCAGCGCGGCGGCCTGATGCCGAACTCGCCCCGCCTCTACGTGCAGCGGCTGCTTAACCCGACGACCGACGCCCTGCATGCTCTCAACCTGGACAACCGGGTAGCAGGCGGAGCGACCTCGCCGCGGGCGACCCGGACGGCGCTTTCCGCCTATTCGTTCATGCGCGGCATGCGCGCTGCCGGCGCTCGGTTCGACGTCTACTCGCACCACCCTCACCCGCGCCGGCACGAGACCCCGTTCGGGAACCCGAAACAGAAGTGCACGCGCTGGTACACGATGTCGAACCTCCAATGCCTGCTGCGTGAGGTGCAGCTGAACTTCGGGCCGAAGCGGATCTGGCTCACCGAGTTCGCCTACAAGACGAATCCGCCCGACCGCTACAACGGCGTTACGCCGGCTCTTCAGGCGAGATACACCGCTGAATCGGCGCGCCGCGTCTACCTCGCGCCACGCGTCGACCTGCTGATTCATTTCCTGCTTCGCGACGAGCCGGTCGTCGGCCGCTGGGCCAGCGGCCTGTTCACGGTGACGGGCGTCGCCAAGCCGGCGTTCTACGCCTTCACGCTTCCGTTCGTGCAGGTCCGCCTGCGCGGCACCCAGCTCTCGCTCTGGGGCCAGGTGCGCCCGCGCTTCGGGCCGCAGGAATACACGCTCGAGCAACTCGTATCGGGTGTCTGGGCTCCGGTCGGCACGACCGCAATGACGAACGAGCGTGGGTACTTGTGGCGCATCGTCCGCTCCCGCCGCGGCGCTCGCTTCCGGATCTGGTCAGCAATGGACTCGCTCGCGAGTCCATTGCTCATCGTGCGCTAGGAGGGTTTGGCGGGACTCCGCTCGTCACCGGGGCGCGATGGGCGGTGCGAGGCAAGGACGCAGGGAGCGTTCGTATTGGACGCTGGGAGCCGTAGGCTGCGACCGAGGACGCCGGCTCGCGCCGTCCCAGCGCGTTCCGGCGGCACAGCGTGGTGTGTCGCCAAGCCCTCCTAGAGAGCGACCGGGGCCCGCACCGCGAGCCCCGATCGACTAGTGATCTAGATCACTTGCCTGCGCGCGATTCGAGATCAGACGACGCTCACCGCAGTCCAGGCCGCGGCGACGGCCGCATGCTCCTGGCTTCCGACGCCGTAGAGATCTGCGGCCGCGCTCAAGCAGGCGGCCCGGGCGCCCTGGTAGTTCGTGCTCGACGTCATGTACACCGTCAGCGCGCGGTACCAGATCCTCTCCGCGGCGCTGCGCCCGATGCCATTGACAGTCGAGCCGTCACACGTTGGGCTCGCCGGTGTCGCGGCCGAGCCCTCCGCAAGCAGGTAGTAGAAGTGGTTGGCGACACCGGACGAGTAGTGGACGTCCAGGGATCCGACGCCCGAGTACCAACAGTCGGCGGACCTGCCGTCGAGGCTCGGCTGCCACATGTAGCGCAGCGCCCTCGACTCGCCGGGATTGCTCCGGTACAGCTTCTCGCCGATCTTGTAGTCCGGCGTGTCGTTCGCATTGCCGGCGTAGAACTCGACCATCGTGCCGAAGATGTCGCTGTTGCCCTCGTTCAGCCCGCCGGACTCACCCGAGTAGGTCAGGTTCGCGGTTCGGCTGGTGACACCGTGCGACATCTCGTGTCCTGCCACGTCGAGCGAGTCGAACGGGTTGTAGGTCACGCCGTCGCCGTCGCCGTAGGTCATGCAGAAGCACGAGTCCGACCAGAACGCGTTGTTGTACTTGCGGCCGTAGTGGACGCGGTTGTATGAGCCGTTGCCGTCGTTCGCGATCCCGCTTCGGCCGTGGACATTCAAGTAGTAGTCCCAGGTTTCGGCGGTGCCGTACTGGGCGTCGACCGCGACCGACTGGCGATTCGACAGCGTCCCGTCTCCCCAGACGTTGTCGGCGTCATCCATGTTGGCGCAGAAGCGGTTCTGCTTGTTCCTCATGTCGCAGGTGTACTGGTTGCCACGGGTCGGATCCGTCAGCCGGTAGCCGCCGCTGATCGGCGTGGTCTGAAGTGTGACGACACCGTCGAAGAACCCGTTGCCGGTCCCGGTGGCGTGCTCGATCGCGTCCCAGGCCGAGCGGACGGCTCCCGTCCGGGCGTTGACAATCACGTGCAGCTCGACCGGCGACTGGCCGCGGAAGCCCCTGACGACGACTTCGTAGGCCAGCGTGGGCCGGCCGACGGCGTCGACGATCAGTTCGGTGTTCGCCCCGACAGCCCGGCCGACGAAGCGGCGGAGGGCGACGCGGACGGCCGCCGCGCGCGCCAGCCTCGGAGCGATCCGCAGCGCGAGCTTCGCTCGCAAGGTTTGCGAGACGCCGCGAAGCGCGCCGCTTGCCCCAATGTGCGCGACGAGATCGCCGCCACGGACGCGCAGCCCGCGGTACGTGCGATCGAGGCGAACATGGGAGGCGCCGCTTCGATCGAGGACGACGTCGCGGACGTTGAACGAGTCGGCGATTCCCGCGTGCGTCAACGAGGCGTGCTCTCGCACGCCCGCGATCGCCTGTTGAATCGCAACGGCCCGACGCGTCTGGGCGGCGGGCGCACCGCCGGCCGCGGCGAGCACCGCGGTCATGACCAGTGCCGCCGCCAGTGCCGCGGCGACGAGAAGGCGGTACCAGCGCAAGGCAGGCTCCTTCCTGTGCTCAGAAAATTTGAAGGCCTCGGAGACTCTCCGACCCCTCCCTCAAGACCCGGGAGTCTAATAGGCAAGCAGCCTTTTGCCTAGTTAGACATTAGGTCAGTGTGTATTCCGGGCCGGAGCCGCCCTCGGCCGGGGTCAGCCGCCCGCCCTTCGCGGTGATCGCACCGCACTGCACGCAGTTCGAGGGGGTCACCTCGACGCCCTCGTCGCGGGCCTCGTAGACCTGGGCGGGGCAGAGGCGCTCCCACATCTTCGCGACGTCGGCGGGCACCTCGGTCTGTACCCGGATGTGGTTCGGCGCGTCATCCCGCGTCTTGTTGCCTGAGATGTAAACGGAAGACAGCTTGTCGAAGGTGAGCTTGCCGTCCGGCGCCGGATAACTCTTCGCGCGGTCGGTCGAGATCAGCTCCTGCTCGGCATCCGGCTCGTTGCGCGCGTTCCCGGGCGGGAACGCTCCGCGCGTGACCGTCATCGCGCCGGCGAGCGCGCTGCCCATCCAGAAGCCGCGTCCGAAGGCCTGCCGCATGTTGCGGACGCGCTTGAGATCCTCGTAGATGAAGCTCTGCCGAACCGCGTCGTCGTAGTGCGCGAGCGCCTCGCGCCGTCCCACCGCCTCGCCGCGCTGCAGCGCCGCGAACGCTGCCTCGGCGGCGAGTACTCCCGACTCGACGGCGTAGTGGATTCCCTTGAGCGCAGGGACGTTGACGAGGCCGGCCCCGTCGCCGCAGAGCAGCAGGCCGGGTGCATAAAGACGCCTGGGAAGCGAGACGAACCCGCCTTCGGGAATCGTCTTTGCCCCCCAGCCGATCCGCTCCCCGTCCTGCAGCAACCTGCGCACGCGCGGATGCGTCTTCAGCTCCTGGAGCAGATCGTGGACGGAGAGCTCCGCGTCCCGATAGTCCAAACCGACGACCATGCCGATCGTGACCATCTCGTCGCCCATCGGGTAGATGAACGAGCCGCCGAACTCCCGATAGCGAGGGCTCGCCCGCAGCGGCCACCCCATCGTGTGGATGACGCGCTCGAGCGGCTTGGCGACGCGCCAAACTTCCTTGACTCCGAGTGCCCACACCTGCGGGCTCTCGCCCTCGAGGCCGAAGCGCCGGATCGCCACTCCGGTCAGATGGCCCTGCGTGCCCTCGGCGAGCACCGTCACCTGCGCGGCGACGTCGGAGCCCGGCTCGAAGTTGGCCAGCTCCTCGCCGTTGCGGCCACGCCCCTTGTCGCCCGTGCGGACCCCGCGGACGCGGCCGTGCTCGACGAGAAGCTTCGTCGCGGCCGTCTCCGGCAGGATCATCGCGCCCGCCTCTTCGGCCTGCTCGGCCAGCCAGCGGCCCAGTTGCGAGAGCGAGGCCACGAAGTTGCCGTGGTTCTTCATCGTCGGCGGCGTCGGCATCCGCACTGCCCGCTTCGGGGTCAGGAAGAGCACCGACTCCTGCTCGACGTAGTTGTAGAACGGCATCTCGTCGGTGCGCTTGCGGCCCCTGAACAGGCGCCGGAGTGAGCGCGGGTTGACGACTGCGCCGGAGACGAGGTGCGCCCCCGGCGCCTTCCCCTTCTCGAGCACGGCGACCGGCACCTCTCCCAGCCGTTCCTTGATCCCGGGCGCCTCCTCCAGCAACTGCCCGAAGCGAATCGCACAGGCGAGCCCCGCCGGCCCGGCGCCGACGATCAGGAGCCCGACGTCGATGCGCTCGTCCTCGGGGTCGCTCGGCTCGGCGATCGCCTCCGCGACGTCGAACGGGGCCGGAAAGTCGGACGGGCGAGTCAAGCCGCCTTGCGCTGACGGACGAGCTCGGTCAGCTTCGGGACGATCTCGTGCAGGTCTCCGACGACGCCCAGGTCGGCGTATTCGAAGATCGGCGCGTTCGGGTCTTCGTTGATGGCGACGATGACGTTCGAGGCCTGCATGCCGACCTTGTGCTGGATCGCCCCGGAGATCCCGCAGGCGATGTAGATGCGCGGCGAGACCGTCTTCCCGGTCTGTCCGACCTGAGTCGCGTAGGGGTACCAACCGGCGTCGACCACGGCGCGCGTCGCGGCGACCGCGCCGCCTAGCGCCTTGGCCAGCTCCTCCACGAGCGCGAAGTTCTCCGGGCTCCCGAGCCCGCGGCCGCCGGCGACGATCACCTCGGCGTCCTCGATCGACGGGCCCTCGCTCTCCGTGTGCGCCTGCTCGAGCATCGTCGTCTGCAGGGAGAAGTCCTCGAACTCCGGCTCGACCCGCTCGACCTCGGCCTCGCCGGCCCCGGTCTCTACCGGCTCGAACGTCCCGGTACGGATGAGCGCAAGGCGCGGCTCGGACGTCCACCCCACGTCGACGTAGACGGAATCCTGGAGCGCGGGCCGCTTGCCGACCAGCTTCCCGTCCTCGAGCGCGAGGTCGACGAGATCCCAGTTCAGCCCGGCATCGAGCCGCGCGGCGAGCCCGGCGGCGACGTCGGCGGTCAGGACGGTTGCCGGGAACACCACCGTGTCGAACCCGTGCTCCTGGATGACGCGCGCGAGGACGTCCACGCGGGGCTGGGGAAGCGGCGCCTCGAGCTTTGGATCGTCCGCCACGTAGACGCGCTTCGCACCGTAATTCCCGGCCTGCGCGGCCAACGCCTCGACCCCGGACCCCAGTACGAGCGCCGAGACGTCGCCGGCAAGCTGCGCCGCTTTCGAGAGCACGCCGAGCGAGTCCTTCTGCAGCTCGCCTTCGTGGTGCTCGAGGTAAACGATCACAGCGCCCTGCGCTCCTGCAGGAAGGTCAAGATCTGCTCGGCCGCGGAGCCGTCGTCCTCGATTCGCTTCGTCTCGCCGCGAGGGGGTGGCTCGCCGATCGCATAGACCTCGGTCCTCGAGCCGCTCCAGCCTGCGTCGCTCGTCTCCAGGCCGAGATCGCCAAGGGAGAGGGTCTCCTGCGGCTTCTTCTTCGAGCCCATGATCCCCTTCAGCGACGGATATCGCGGCTCGTTGATCGCGTCGGAGACTGCGACCACCGCCGGCAAGGGCGCCTCGATCGTGTCGTACCCATACTCGGTTTGGCGCTTTCCGGTCAGCTTGCCGTCCGCGATCGTGAGCTCCGCCACCTGCGAGACGAGCGGGCGGCGCAGCCGGTCGGCGACCGCGGCCCACAACACCGCGCCGTCCGACTCGTTGCCCTGCTGGCCGAAAAGGATCAGGTCGGCTTCCTCGCGCTCGAGCGCCTTCGAGAGGACGCGGCTGGTGGCGACGAGATCCGAGCCGGCCGCCGCTTCGTCGGCGACCAGGACGACGCGGTCGGCGCCCATCGCGAGCGCCTTGCGCAGGGCGTCGAGCCCACGCTGAGGCGACATCGCCACGACGACCACCTCCCCGTCGCCTTCGGCTTCCTTTAGCTTCAGCGCCTCTTCCACGGCGTGCACATCGAAGGGATTCAGCGTCGCCTCGCCCGAGCGATCGAGCCGTTTCGACTCCGGATCGATGCGCTTGGGAGCGTTGGCTTCCGGGACGACTTTGGCGCAGACGGCGATCTTCATCGGCAGAGGACTCTAACGACGGGGGTCGTACGCGACCTTTGCTAGGGTGCGCCCCTTCGAGCGCCGAACCCGGAGCGCTGCTGGCCCCCCCGATGAGACGCCCCCGGACGACAGCCCGAAGGCTCTTCCTTGTCGTTTTCCTTCTCGGCATCGTCGCCGCGACGGCGGTCGCGTCCGCGCGCAAGCCGCCGCGGCTGATCTTCCCGGTTCTGGGGCGCGCGAGCTACATGGGCGACTTCGGGGCGCCGCGCGCCCAAGGGCGGCACCAGGGGATCGACATCCTGGCTCCGCGCAAGGCGATCGCGCTCGCGGCCGAGAGGGGAAAGGTCAAGTTCTGGAGCGGCTCGGGCTGCATGCTCTACCTGTACGGGGCGAGCGGGACGAAATACATGTACGTCCACCTGAACAACGACCTCACGCGCGGGAACGACAACCGCGGCAAGTGCGTGCCCGGGACGGCGTACGCGCGAGACCTGAAGGACGGCGCGACGGTGACGGCGGGCCAGCCGATCGCGTTCGTCGGCGACTCGGGCGACGCCGACGGGATCCATCCGCATCTCCACTTCGAGGTGCATCCGGCCGGCGGCGCGGCAGTCAATCCATATCCGTACCTTCAGAACGCCCAGCGTCTGCTTTTCGCTGCGGCGCCGGGCACGCCGTTCACGCTCGAGCTGACCGCGACGGTGCTTGCGGTGAATTCGGCCTCGCTGCAGGTGAAGGTCTCGGGTCTGAACGCCTGGCCGATGCGCCAGTTCCAGCGAAGGCTGAGCCGGGTGCTGACCCTTCGGGTCTCCGACCTGACGGTCGTGCAGTCGGCCGAACGTCCGCGGGCGATGCAGCTCTCGCAGGCGAGGAAGGGCCAGCAGGCAGTGATCTGGACAGCGCCCGAGGTCACGACGCTGCGCGCCCAGCGCGGCGATCCGCTCACGATCAGCGCAGCGCTCGTGCTCCTGAAGAAACCCGCTTAGCGGCCGACGAAGTTCGGCTCGCGCTTCTCGACGAACGCAGTTAGGCCCTCGCGCGCGTCCTCGGACGAGAAGAGCTCGCCGAACCGGCCGCCTTCATCCTCGAGATTCGCCCGGTGCTCCCCCTGCAACGCGCGATTGCACGCTTCCTTCGCAGCCGCGACCGCGACCGGGCTCTTCGACGCGATCAAGGTGGCGGTCTCGAGCGTCTTATCCATCAGCTCGGCGGCCTCGAACACCGCGTTGACGAGACCTCGGCGCTCGGCCTCCTCGGCGTCGACGACACGGCCGGTGAGGATCAGCTCCTTCGCATAGCCGAGCGTCGTCGCGCGCGCGAGACGCTGCGTCCCGCCCCAGCCCGGGATGATCCCGAGATTGATCTCCGGCTGACCGAGCTTGGCCGTCCGCGCCGCGTAGCGAATGTCGCAGGCGAGGGCGAGCTCGCAGCCGCCCCCGAGGGCGAACCCATTGATCGCCGCGATCGTCGCCTTCGGCATCTCCTCCAGCAGCCGTCCGGCCTCGTGTCCCAGCGCCCCCCACTCCTTTGCCTCGTCGACGGCCAGACCGCTCATGTACTTGATGTCCGCGCCGGCCACGAAGGCCTTCTCCCCCTCGCCCGTGAGCACGACGACGCGGATCTCGTCGTCGGAGCCAAGCTCGCGCAGGCGGTCGCGGAGCTCGGTCAGCGTCTCGAGGTCGAGGGCGTTCATCGCCTCGGGGCGTGCGACCGTGACGACGGCGACGCCGTCCCGGCGCGCAACTTCGAGACTCAAGCGGGAACCTTCTCGCGCAGAAACTCGACGATCTCAGAGGTCGGCGCGTCGCTCGCCTTCGGCTCGCTCCCGCGGGGGAAACCAGGTTTCCCCCGCGAGCCCCCTTCTTCTCCTGGGAACGCCTCGGCTACGCCGAGGCGATGAAGCGGGGGAACCTCCCGGTTCCCCCCTTCCCCCTCCACGCGCCGACTCGCGAAAAGGTCGTCGAACCCCGATTTCAAGCCGGCACCGTCGCCCGAAGGAAATCGACTATTTCGCTCGTCGGCGCGCCGGGAGTGAACACCGCGGCGACACCCTGCCTCTTCAGCTCCTCTGCGTCCTCGTTCGGGATCGTGCCGCCCAGGACGACGAGAACGTCCTCGGCGCCGTTCTCCTTCAGTCCCTCCAGGATCCTCGGCACGAGCGTCATGTGGGCGCCCGACAGGATCGAGATCCCGACGGCGTCGGCGTCCTCCTGGATCGCGGTCTCGACGATCTGCTCGGGCGTCTGGTGTAGGCCCGTGTAGATAACCTCCATGCCCGCATCGCGCAGTGCGCGTGCGATGATCTTGGCGCCCCGGTCATGGCCGTCGAGACCGGGTTTTGCTATGACGACACGGATCTTCCCCGCCACGCCGAGGAGTATAGGAAGATGAAACTAACGGTCGTGGGGTGCTCGCCGGCGTGGCCGAACCCCGGTGGAGCACAGTCCGGATACCTACTCGAGGAGGAAGGCAAGCGCCTGCTCCTCGACTGCGGGCCGGGCGTGCTGGCGCGGCTGCGGGAGCGGTGGGAGTGGCCCGAGATCGACTCGATCGTGATCACGCACTGGCACCTCGATCACTGGGGCGATCTCGTCCCCTGGGTTTGGGGCCTGATGCTCGGGCCTGGCCAGGGGACCCGGAAGCCGGAGCTTTGGGTGCCGCCACAGGGGAAGGAGATGCTGTCGGTGATTGGCCAACGGCTCGGCGGGCCCGACATGTTCGAGACCACCTTCGAGCTGGCCGAGTACGTGGAGGGCGAGCCGTTCGAGACGGCCGGGTTCAGCGTCACCGCCCGTCGGGTCCTGCACTACGACCTCGAGGCCTACGGTTTCCGCGCCTCCGCGAACGGGACGGTCGTGGCGTACTCAGGGGACTCGGGACCAAATGACCAGCTCGCGGAACTCGCCCGCGACGCCGATCTCTTCATCTGCGAGGCCACACTGCTCCAGCCAAATCCTGAAGGAGGGACGCGCGGTCACCTCGCCGCCGACGAGGCAGTCCAGGCGTTCGAGGCCTCGGGCGCGAAGCGCCTCCTGCTCACGCATCGTCCGACCGAGCGCCCGCTCGACGACGACGACCTCGAGCTCGCCTACGACGGGATGGAGCTGGACGTCTAGCTCGCGTCCTGCGGTGTCGCTGGCAAAGGAGGCAAGCCGGCGGCGCGCAGGGCGGTAACCAGGGCGGATGCCGGTGCAAGCGACTCCGGCGCAGCATCCTGCCGCCAGCGGCAGGCGGCGGCGGCGTAACCAGGGCGGAGCCAGTGACGGGAGCCCGCGCGCCGTCCAGGGCGCGAGCTCGCCTACGACGGCTTAGAGCTCGAGGTGTAGTCCCCCAGCGGGGGGAGGTTCTTGCCGGCCAGCCGATCGACCCGCCGATCCCGGACCCAGCCGCGCACGCCGACCACGATCGGAATCAACAGCATCAGGATGAAGATGCCGACGGGGACGAGCAGCCACGTTGCACCGAGCACGTGGTCGCCGGTTGCCCGGGCGACGGCTGAGCCCAACGGACCGTTTCCGCCGCTGCCCGGCGTCCCGGCCGCGATGCCAAACGACGCAGCGCCCGGCGCCGGCGACCATGAATCGACGAGCCAGTGCGCGCTCTTGCCCCGGCCAAATCGCTTCAGGTCGATGAAGAAGACCATCGCCCTGTATTCGGTCTTCGGCTTCGGGAAGAGGGCAACCTGCATTCCGAGGGCGTTCTTGTACGAGTAGTCCGGACGCCATTTCACCGTTTCGACGGGGAACGGCGGCACCGGGAGCTCCCCGCCGACCCACGCTTCCTTCGGGTCGCCGGCGCGGAGGTTCGGCGACGAGATGTCCCACGCGCGCTCCGGGTGCTGGCGGGCGACCGCGGTGCGGACGAACTCGGCCGCGACAAGGAGCGCCTCGACGCGACTCGACTTCGTCTGCCGCACGGTCTTCGGAACGGTGGGCACGACGACGGGCTCGTTCGTCAGCTTCGCGTCCTTCGGCGGCGAAGTGTTCCGCTCGAACGCAATCAGGAGCGACACCGTCAGGCCGACGGCCGCGATCAGGAGTCCGACGGTGTAGCGACGTCTGCGGCGCGGAGAATCGAAGAACCGCACCGTCACAGCCTACGGAACCGGCCCGCCGGCAACGGCTACTTGCCCTGGTCTAAGGGGAGGGTCGGCCGAGTGCTCGGCGCCCAGTAGTTGACGAGCCAGTGACGATTGTTGCCTTTGCCGTACGCCTGGAGCCCGAGATAGAACTGCGTCGTCTGCTTCACGTCGCCGTTCTTGGGGATCATGATCACCTCGAGGTACGCCTCGTTCTTCGTCGAGCTCTCGACCCGCATCGGCGCCGTGTCGAGCTGCGTCGTGTAGGGGACGATCGGGACGCCGACGTTCGGATCCTTCCAGTCCCGGATCCACTGCGCGAGCGTCTCGCCCTGGCGAATATCCGGCCCGCTCAGCTTGTAGGCCAGAACGGGATCCTGGCGCATCACCGCCGCGAGGATGAACTTCCCGGCGATCTCGCGCTGCGTCCGCCCGAGCGGCACCGACTTCTCCTGCTTCGGCACGTACGCGGGCTTGTTCTCGAGCGGCGCACTCTTCGTGTCCGCCGTGTTTCCAAAGTAGACGGCCAGGAAGGTGATCACGCCGGCGGCGAGGATCAGCGCCGCGATCCACGGTAGCCAGCGATTGACCTTTCGCGAGGTCAGGATTGCTTGAACAGAGTTCACGCCACTCAGAATAGACGAGCTTTTTCGAGTTCGGTTAGCCGCGACTAAGAATCATCGACCAGGCTCGAGCAAGGGCCCGCCGTGCGTGCTGGGTGCCCAGTAGTTGACGAGCCAGTGACGGTTTTGGCCGTGTCCATACGCCTGAAGCCCGAGGTAGAACTGGGTGGTCTGGTTGGGATCGGGCCTCTTCGGGAGCAGGATTACCTCGAGGTAGGCCTCGTTCTTGGTCGAGGTATCCACCCGCATGGGCGCCTCGTCGAGCGGCACGGTGAACGGAACGATCGGAACGCCCACGTTCGGGTCGTTCCAGTCCCGCATCCACCGCGCGAGCGTCTCGCCCTGGCGAATGTCCGGCCCGCTCAGCTTGTAGGCCAGAACCGGGTCCTTGCGCATAACCGCAGCGAGGATGAACTTGCCGGCGATCTCGCGCTGCTCCCGCCCCAGCGGCACCGGCTTCTCCTGCTTCGGCACGTACGCAGGCTTGTTCTCGAGCGGCGTGCTCGTCGACCCGGCGGTGTTGCCGTAGTAGACGGCCAGAAGCGCGATCAAACCGGCGGCGAAGGTCAGCGCCGCGAGCCACGGCAGCCACCGGCCGACTGCGCGCGACGAGAGGACCGCATTCATCTGACTATCTAGACGCGCGGTCGAACGCCGAGGTTAGAAGACGGGCGTCTCGCGCCAGGTGCCCCAGACATCGCGCAGGGCATCGCACATCTCGCCGAGCGTGGCGTAGCCGCGCGCCGCGTCGATCAGCACGGGCATCAGGTTCTCGTCCTCTCGCGACCCGGCCTCCTTGAGACGCGCGATCGCAGCCTCCACCTTCCCGGAGTCACGCCTCGCGCGGAGCCCCTGGACGCGCTCGATCTGCTTGCGCTCGAGCGCCGGGTCGATCCGGAGGGTGTCGATCGGCGTGGCCTCGTCCAGCTGGTAGCGGTTGACGCCGACGACGACGCGCTGCTTCTGCTCGAGCTCGTGCTGATAGCGGAAGGACGCGTCCGCGATCTCGCGCTGGAAGAAGTTCTCCTTGATCGCCGGGATCACGCCGCCGAGCTGCTCGATGCGCTCGAAGTAGTCGTAGGCCTCCCGCTCGAGGCGGTTCGTCAGATCCTCGAGGAAATAGGAGCCGCCGAGCGGGTCAATCGAGTTCACGACCCCGGTCTCGTGGGCGATCACCTGCTGCGTGCGCAGGGCGATGCGAACCGCATCTTCCGTCGGCAGCGCGAGCGCCTCGTCGAACGAGTTCGTGTGCAGAGACTGGGTGCCGCCGAGGACGGCCGCGAGCGCCTCGAGCGCGGTCCGGACGATGTTCACCTCGGGCTGCTGAGCGGTGAGCGAGACACCCGCCGTCTGGGTGTGGAAGCGCATCAGCCAGGAACGCGGATTCTTGGCCCCGTACTTCTCACGCAGCTCGCGGGCCCAGATCCTGCGCGCGGCGCGGTACTTCGCGATTTCCTCGAAGAAGTCGATGTGCGCGTTGAAGAAGAAGGAGAGACGCGGCGCGAAGTCATCGACGTCGAGGCCGCGGGCGACCGCGGCGTCGACGTAGGCGAAGCCGTTCGCGAGCGTGAAGGCGAGCTCCTGCACGGCGTTCGATCCCGCCTCGCGGATGTGGTAGCCGGAGATCGAGATCGGGTGCCAGCGCGGGAGCTCTCGCGCGCAGAACTCGACCATGTCCGTGACGAGCCGCATCGACGGCTCGGGCGGGAAGATCCATTCCTTCTGGGCGATGTACTCCTTGAGGATGTCCGTCTGGATCGTCCCGCGGAGCTCCGTGCGCGGGACGTCCTGCTCCTCCGCGACGCAGACGTAGAAGGCCAGCAGCATCGCCGCCGGCCCGTTAATCGTCATCGAGGTGGAGACCTCGCCGAGCGGGATCCCGCCGAAGAGCGTCTCCATGTCGACGAGCGAGTCGATCGCGACGCCCTCCCGCCCGACCTCACCGACCGAGCGCGCGTGGTCGGAGTCGTAGCCCATCAACGTTGGCATGTCGAACGCGGTCGAAAGCCCCGTCTGCCCGTGGTCGAGGAGGTAGCGGAAGCGCTCGTTCGTCTCCTCGGCCGTGCCGAAGCCGGCGAACTGCCGCATCGTCCATAGCCGTCCGCGATACATGGACGGATAGACCCCGCGCGTGAACGGATACACGCCTGGATAGCCGAGATCGCGCTCGTAGTCGATCTCGACGTTGTCCGGGGAGTAGAGCGGCTCGTTCTCGAGACCGGAGATCGTCGAGAAGAGCTCGCCTTGGCGCTCAGGCGCCGCGTCGTAGAGCTCGCGCTTCCAGTCCTCCGTTCCGCCGAGGCCGGGACGGTCTTCGGTCGTTGCCACGCACGGATTCTGCCCGTTCCATCCCTCCATGGGGCGAGTTGCCTACCCCGTTTGGGGGATTTTTGGTTCCGAGCCTTCCCCCGAGGCGCAATGGCCCTTTCCCGGCTTTCGCTCCTTGCCGATGCGACTACAGCGGCTTGTGAAGACCATCGTGCGTGCCCCCTCCCGAAATCCGCAGGCAAGCGAGCGGCCCGACGACCTCGAGCCGCCGCCTCGCCTGCTGTTGCGCTTCGCGCTCTACACCGGCATCGTCTTGGTCGCGGCGGGCGTCGCGATCATGTGGATCGTCGACCGGGAAGTGGCGACCCGGGCGGAGCGGACGGTCGAGACGCAGGCGCGCGTGGTCGCGGAAGAGAACCTGCGCAGGCACCTGCGCGCCTCGGACTTCGCGGCCCCCGTCGATCCGGCTCGGCGGGCGGAGCTCGACGATCTGTTCCGCCAGCGCATCCTCATCCCCGGCGTCGTCGGCGCCCGCCTGGTCAACCGCGACGGGACGATGACCTATGCGGCGCTGCACCAGCTGATCGGAAGGCGCGTCTCGTACACGAGAGAACTGGCCGACGTTTTCGCCGGCGGATCGAAGCGCCGAGTGACCCGGACCGTGAGCTGGCGCGGTGAGCGGGACGTGAAGGTCCTTCAGGCGCTGATCCCGGTGCAGATGAGCCGCTCGCAACGGACGATCGGCGCGCTCGAGCTCGATCAGGACTACCGCGCAGTCGACATCAGCATCGACGACGCACGCAACCGACTCGCACTGATCCTCTTCGTCGCCTTCCTCGCGCTCTACGTCTCGCTCTTCCCGATCCTGCGCCGCGTGACCTCTCAGCTACAGGCGCGTAACCGGCGCCTGCGCGAGAACGTCAACGAGCGCGGGCGCCTGCTCGAGGCCGAGCGGGCCGCGCGCGCCGAAGCGGAATCGGTTCAGCGGCTCCTGTCCGAGCAGAACGACCGGCTGCGCGAGCTCGACCGGATGAAGGACGAATTCGTCTCCCTGGTCTCGCACGAGCTGCGAACCCCGCTGACCTCGATCCGCGGCTACCTCGAGCTGATGCTGGACCGCGACGGCGATCCGCTTACCGAAGACCAGCGTCGCTTCCTCGGCATCGTCGACAGGAATTCGCAAAGGCTGCTCGCCCTCGTCGGCGACCTGCTCTTCCTGGCCCAGGTCGACGCGGGCCGGCTCGCGATGGAGTTCGACGACTTCGACTTGGCCGCCGTCGTGGAGGAGAGCGTCGAAGCCGCCCGGCCGATCGCCGAAGCGAAAGGGATCGAGCTCACCGCGGCGAGCGACCCGGTACCCGAGCTCCACGGTGACCGCGCACGTCTTGCGCAAGTGCTCGACAACCTCGTCTCCAACGCGCTCAAGTTCACGTCGAGCGGCGGACAGGTCAAAGTCTCACTGCGCTCCGAGAACGGTCAACTCGTGCTCGACGTGGCCGACACCGGGTTTGGGATCCCGAAGGAGGAGCAGGAGCAGCTCTTCGAACGGTTCTTCCGCAGCTCGAGCGCGACGGCCAGTGCGATCCCCGGCACGGGACTCGGGCTCACGATCGCGCAGGCGATCATCGAGCGCCACCAGGGACGGATCTCGATCGAGAGCGCCGAGAACGAGGGCACGACCGTTCGCGTCGAGATCCCCGTGGGCTCGCCCCGGAAAGCCGAGCTCGCAACCCGCGAGATCGCTGCCTGAGACGCGTATCCTCGGCGGCGATTACGAGGGCTTGTAGCGGTAGCCGAACCCGCGCACGGTCTCGATCGGCGAGTCCGTGTCGGCTCCGGCTCCGAGCTTCCGCCGCAGGTAGCCGACGTACAACTTGACCTGATCCCGACCGGCGGCGCGCGCGTCCCCCCAGGCCAGCTCGAGCAGCTGCTCGTGGGAGAGCACCTGGTTCGGATTCCGCACGAACGCCGTCAGCAGCCTGAACTCCAGCGGCGTGAGCGAGACCTCCTGCCCTCCTACCGTAACCGCACGTTGCCCGAAGTCGATCGTGACGAGCGCGTCGGAGTAGGTTTCCTGCGTTTTCTCCGGGGGCCTGGTCCGCCGGAGGTGTGCTTCTACCCGCGCGAGTAGCTCCTGGCGGCCGAACGGCTTCGTCACGTAGTCGTCGGCGCCGGCTCGCAGGCCGCGGACCTTGTCCATCTCGGTCGTCTTCGCGGTGAGCATGACTACGGGAACGCTGCTCAGCTCCCGAATTCGCTCGAGCGTCTGCCAGCCGTCGAGGCCTGGCATCGAGACGTCCAGGATCACCAGATCGGGCTGTTCCGCGTAGAAGATGCGAAGGCCTTCGCGGCCGTCGGGAGCCTCGATCACCTCGTGGCCCGCGCGCCCGAGTAGCTCGTGGACGAGCTCCCGAATGTCGCGCTCGTCGTCGACGACGAGGACTCGGCTCACGCGCGAACGCCCCTCAAGAGAGGGATTCTCGACCCGCCCATACGGTTTTCATACCCAAAGCTTCCCGAAAACAGCCGTTTCCCGCCGAAGAGCTGGCCGTGAACGATTTTCGGCACAAGGCATTCGCGGCCCGCACGTCCGGCGGCTCGCGCCTCGCGCGGGAGACTGGATTCGCGCTGGTGTCGGCGCAGACCATCCTCCTCGCGATCTCGGCGGCGCTTGCGGCGGGCGTCCTACTCTTCGACGACTCGCTGGGCGGCGGCAAGAACGCGCAGCGCCCCGCAGCCCCGTTCCCGCCCGTCGTCCTGTCGAGTGGAGAGAGTAAACATCCGGGCGCGACGCACGCCCGCGGCGCGCAGGGGGCGGCCGGACGCGACGGCGCTGCCGGCGCCCGCGGTGCAACGGGCGCCTCGGTGGGACGAGCCGACTCGACGAACGACGAGAGCTCGTCTTCGACAGAGCAGACGGTTACGGCGACGCCGGTGACTGCCTCGCCGGCCGCCTCCACGGAGACGGCCAATCTCGCGGGCTCGCCGAGCGGCAAGCCTGGTCCACAGGGTCCACAGGGCCCGCAGGGTTCCCAGGGCCCGCAGGGAATCGACGGCCCTCTCGGCCCGTCCGGCCTGCAGGGCCCGACGGGCGCTTCGGGTATCCAGGGGCCGATGGGCCCGCAGGGAGCGCAAGGAATTCAAGGCCCGCAGGGCATTCCCGGCGCGTTCGCCGGCAAGGGCGACACCGGTCCGCAGGGTCCGACCGGCGCGGTCGGCCCGGCAGGCCCGGCCGGGCCGCAGGGTTCTGTCGGCGCGGTGGGCCCCCAGGGTCCGCAGGGCGCGCAGGGTCCGGCCGGAGCGGTCGGTCCGAAGGGTGACACGGGCGCGCAGGGGCCCCAGGGCGTTTCCGGCCCGGTCGGCGCCACGGGTGTAACCGGACCTCAGGGTGTAGCCGGTCCGGCCGGTCCGCAGGGTCCGGTCGGCCCAACCGGAGCGACGGGCGCGACCGGGGCCCAGGGCCCGCAGGGGGCTGTCGGCCCGCAGGGTCCGCAGGGTGTGCAGGGGCCGCAGGGAGCTATCGGCCCGCAGGGTCCCCAGGGCCTCAAGGGCGACAAGGGCGACACCGGCGACGTCGGCCCGCAGGGACCTGCCGGAGCGCAGGGTCCGCAGGGTGCCCAGGGTCCGGCAGGACTGCAGGGCCCGGTCGGCCCGCAGGGTCCGCAGGGCGTGCAGGGGCCGCAGGGAGCTGTCGGCCCGCAGGGCCCCCAGGGCCTCAAGGGCGACAAGGGCGACACGGGTGACGTCGGCCCGCAGGGAGCGGCCGGCGCCCAGGGTCCGCAGGGTGCCCAAGGTCCGCAGGGCGTCAAAGGCGACAAGGGCGACACGGGTGACGTCGGTCCGCAGGGAGCGGCCGGCGCGCAGGGCCCGCAGGGCGCCCAGGGTCCGCAGGGTGTTCAGGGTCCGGCAGGGCCTCAGGGTCCGATCGGCCCGCAAGGGCCCCAGGGCGACAAGGGTGACAAGGGCGACAAGGGCGATAAGGGCGACACCGGCGATGTCGGTCCGCAGGGAGCGGCCGGCGCCCAGGGCCCGCAGGGTGCCCAGGGTCAGCAGGGCGTCAAGGGTGACACGGGCGACAAGGGCGACACCGGCGACGTCGGTCCGCAGGGACCGGCCGGCGCCCAGGGCCCACAGGGCGCCCAAGGTCCGCAGGGCGTCAAAGGCGACAAGGGCGACACGGGTGACGTCGGCCCGCAGGGAGCGGCCGGCGCGCAAGGTCCGCAGGGTGCCCAGGGTCCGGCAGGACTGCAGGGCCCGGTCGGCCCGCAGGGTCCGCAAGGCCCGCAGGGCGTCAAGGGCGACAAGGGCGACACCGGCGACGTCGGTCCGCAGGGACCGGCCGGCGCCCAGGGCCCGCAGGGTCCGGCAGGGCCTCAGGGCCCGATCGGCCCGGACGGCGCGCCCGGTCCGCAGGGCCCGGCAGGCCCGCAGGGCGCGCAGGGGAATCCCGGCGCGCAGGGCCCGCAGGGTGCCGCCGGCAACAACGGCGCCGACGGCGCCCAGGGTCCAGCCGGCCCGCAGGGTCCGGCAGGACCGCAAGGTCCCGCCGGTCCGGCCGGTGCGGACGGCGCTCAGGGGCCGCAGGGGCCTCAGGGTCCGGCCGGCCCGGTCGGCGCGCGCATGGTCGCCGACGTCTACCTCAGCCGCGCGCTGACGAACATGAACGGCGCAGGCGCGGCCTGGGTCGAGGTCTACAACGCCGCCTTCGAGCCGGACGACAACATCGTCGATTTCGAAGGCGCGACGCAGTACCGGATCGTCTACGTCTGGGACTTCGTGGCTGCCGGCGCCGGTCAGCAGTCGCTGCGCTGGGTGAACAAGGCGAACAACGCGGAAGTTCTGCACACGACGGCGAACTTCACCG
Source organism: Gaiellaceae bacterium (assembly GCA_044870105.1). Taxonomy (GTDB): domain Bacteria; phylum Actinomycetota; class Thermoleophilia; order Gaiellales; family Gaiellaceae; genus JBKPFU01. The sequence continues at coordinate 49,697 of JBIOYJ010000102.1, forward strand.
CCGACCAGGACGGGGTCGACACCGGCTGGCAGCCGTTGCCGGCAGCCTTCCAGGGCGCGGTGGTCAAGAACGTCTCCTGGCAGGCCAAGTCGACGGTCGGAAGCGACGACCCGCTGGCCAAGGGCTACAAGATCTACCTCAAGTAGCAGGCCCGGGACACCGAAGACCGAACTTTGATCGAGTCGCCAAGGAGGAATTCGATGCACCCGAGTGAGAACGCAGAGCGCATACCACCGGAAGCTCCGAAGATCCAAATCTCTCGTCTCCGCCTCGGCGTGCTCGTCGCCGTCGCTGTCGCCGCGTTCTTCGTGGCGTGGCTCCTCCTGAAGGACGGTGGAGACAAGGGCAACCCGGCCACCACGGGTGCGTCCGGGACCGCTTCGGATTCGCAGCTCGAGAAGCTGGCCGGCTCGACCGACCATCCCGTCTACTGGGCCGGCGCGCGGAAAGACTTCTCCTACGAGCTCACGAAGACGAAGGACGGCCGCATCTTCATCCGCTACCTCCCCTCCGGCGTCAAGGCCGGCGACCCGCACGCGAAGTACCTCGCGATCGGGACCTACCCCCGCGCGAACGCGTACGCCGAGCTCAGTCGAGCCGCGAGGCGCAAGGGCGCCGTCTCGGTCAAGATCGAGCGGGGCGGTCTGGTCGTGTTCAACGAGACCAAGCCGACCAACGTGTACTTCGGCTATCCGAACGCCAAGTACCAGGTCGAGGTCTTCTCGCCGTCTGCGGAGACCGCGCGCAGGCTCGTTCTGACCGGAAAGATCAAGCCGATCAAGTAGCGTCCCGAGGCGCCAGACCAAGACCCCTCGATGGCGCTCTTCTTCTGCCGGCTCGTCTTCCCGGTTTGAGGTGCTCAGCCCGACTCGCTAGCGCGAGCCGCCGGGCTTCCAGAGCGTCTCTTCGCCGCCGGCGTTCGCCCCGCGCGCGAGGATGAAGAGCAGATCGGAGAGCCGGTTGAGATAGACCGCGAGCAGTGGGTTGACCCCTTCCACGCCCAGGACGCTTCGCTCCACCCGACGGGCGACCGCACGCGCGACGTAGAGTCGGGCGGCGAGCTCGGAGCCGGCGGGGAGCACGAACGATTTCAGCGGCTCGAGCCCCGCGTTCGCCTCGTCGCATTCGGCCTCCAAGCGGTCGATCAGCTCCTGCGTCACGCGCAGCCGCTCGCGTCCTTCGCCTTGCGGCGTCGCAAGGTCGGCGCCGAGATCGAAGAGCTCGTTCTGGATTCGCCCGAGCAGCTCTTCGGGCCCGTCCCCGGCCGCGCGCGCCCAGCCGACGAGCGAGTTGAGCTCGTCCACCTGGCCGACGGCCTCCACCCGAGCGTCGGTCTTCGGTACGCGCGACCCGTCGCCGAGGCTCGTCTCACCCTTGTCGCCGCCGCGTGTGTAGATCCGCGTCAGCCGGACGGGCTCGTCTTTGCGCCGCGGCATCGCTATCCCTGCGCTAGCGCGCGCTGTTTGAGCCCCAGGATCGAGCGCGCGATCACGAGGCGCTGGATCTCACTCGTGCCTTCGTAGATCTCCGTGATCTTGGCGTCGCGGTAGTAGCGCTCGACCGGGAACTCCTTCGTGTACCCGTAGCCGCCGAGGATCTGAATCGCCTCCCCGGTCTGGCGCCCGGCCATCTCCGAGGCGAACAACTTGGCCTTCGCACCCTCGATCGTGTGCGGCTTGCCCTCCTGCTTCAGCCACGCCGCCCGGTAGACGAGCAGCCGCGCCGCGTCGATCTCCATCGCCATGTCGGCAAGCTTCCACTGGATGGCCTGGAAGTCGGCGATGCGCTTGCCGAACTGCCGCCGCTCGAGCGCGTACTCGCGCGCCGCGTCATACGCCGCCTGGGCGATCCCGAGCGCCTGCGCGGCGATTCCGATCCGGCCTCCGTCGAGCGTCGTCATCGCGACCGTGAAGCCCTTCCCTTCCTCGTGCAGGAGCCGGTCGCGGCCCACGTGGGCGCCCTCGACGACGATGTCGTTCGTGATCGACGAGTTGAGGCCGAGCTTCTCCTCGTCCCGCGTCACGCGGACGTGCTCGCCGTCGAGGATGAACGCGGACACGCCGCGCGCACCGGGTGTGTCCGGATCGGTGCGGGCGAACAGCAGCAGCGTGCCGGCGTGCGCCGCGTTCGTGATCCATTGCTTCGCGCCGGAGATCGTCCAGCCGTCGTCCTCCTCGGTCGCCGAGGTCCGCAGCGATCCCGCATCGGAGCCGGCCTCCGGCTCGGTGAGCGCGAACGCCCCCAAGGTCTCGCCAACGGCGAGCGGCGGCACGAAGCGGCTTTTCTGCTCATCCGTACCGAACGTGAGAATCGGCAGCGTCACGGCACTCGTGTGCACGGCGACCGTGACCCCGACGCCGGCGTCCGCGCGCGAGAGCTCCTCGAGCACGAGGACGTAGGACGGGAAGTCGGCGCCGGCTCCGCCGTACTCCTCCGGAATGCAGACGCCCATCAGCCCGAGCTCGGCCAGCTTCCCATAGAGCTCGCGCGGGAAGTGGTGATTCCGGTCCCACTCGGCCGCGTGTGGCTCGATCTCGGCACGCGCGAAATCGCGCGTCAGCGCCTGGATCTCGCGCTGCTCAGCGCTCAACGCGAAGTTCACGGGCCGCACTATAGTCCTGCCCAGTTTGCGCTCCCGCCTCGCGCTCGGCCTCGCCCTGGCGCTCGTCCTCGGCGGCTGCGGAGGCAGGTCTCCGTCGCCCGAGAGCGTCGTCAGAGCCTGGAGCCACGCCGTCAATACGGACGACAACGAGACGGCGGCCGAGCTCTTCGCCCCCGGGGCGGAGATCGTCCAGCCCGGGACGGTATTGACGCTCAAGACCCATCAGCAGGCGGTCGCCTGGAACGCCGCGCTTCCCTGCTCGGGCGAGATCGTTCGCATCTCGGCTGCGGGCGACACCGTGACGGCGACGTTCCGGCTTGGTGACCGCAGGAGGAGCAAGTGCGACGGCCCCGGCGAGCGCGCGACGACGGTGGTCAGGGTCGAAGACGGAAAAATCATCCTGTGGCACCAGACCTCCGACGGAGGCGAAAAGCCGCCGCCCCCGCCGCCCGCGGTCTAACCCTCTACGCCGCGACGAATTCGCGCCGGATGGCGCGCAGCTGCCGGTCGCGGGCGGTAAATGCCCTCACGACCGCCGGGTCGAACTGGCCACCTGCCTCGGCGATGATCTCTCGGCCGGCGGCCGCCCAGCTCATCGCCTGGCGGTACGGCCGGTCGCTCGTCATCGCGTCGAGCGCGTCGGCGACCGCGAACACGCGCGCCCCAAGCGGAATCTCCGTTCCCTCGCGGCCGTCCGGATAGCCGTTGCCGTCCCAGCGCTCATGGTGTGAGCGGACGACGCGCAAGCCCTCGCCGTGCAGGAAGGCAACACCGCTCAGCATCTGCTCGCCCAGCACGGTGTGCGTCTCCATGCGCTCGCGCTCCGTCTCCGTGAGCGGCGCAGGCTTCTGGAGGATCGCGTCGGGGATGCCGATCTTGCCGACGTCGTGCAGGAGGAAGCCGAATTCCGTGCTCGGGTCGTCGACCAGCTTCGGCTCGATCGACCGCGCCAGCTCGACGGCGTAACGCTGCACCCGCTGCGAGTGCGCCCCCGTGCCGAAGTCCTTCGACTCCAGCGCGGTTGCGAGCGCCGCGACAGTCTCGCGGTAGGCGCTCTGGAGGAGCACGCGCTGGCCGCGCTCGATCCCGAGCAGGTGGCGGAGGTCGCGCGCGTAGAGGAGCAGCTGCTCCTCGGGCTCCCTCTTCTTCGAGGCGCGGAAGGGGATCCCGTGCAGCCCTCCGGCCAGCCGCTCGACGATGGCGAGGAGCTCCAGCGGGCTGAACGGCTTGCGGAGGTAGACCTCGGCCCCGGCCCGCATGGCGGCGTCGCTCGAGCCGCCGTCCGAGCCGGAGAGCATCACGACCGGGATTTCGCGTGTGGCCGGATCGCGCTTGAGCTTCGCGCAGAAGGCGATCCCGTCCATGCCCGGCATGCTCACGTCGAGAACAATCACGTCTGGGCGTCGCGCGGCGATCGCCGCCGCCGCTGACGCGGCGTTGTCGGCTTCGTCCAACTCCACGTCGACGGCCTGGAAGGTCGCCTTCAGCAGAGCCCGAAAGCCCGGATCGTCGTCGACGAGCAAGAGGCGCATGCGGACACCTCCGTGAGTTACATGCCTTCCCGACTGTCTTCGGCCCGATCGGCCTAACTCTTTAGGGGGTTACCCCCTAATAGATGTAGAAACCACGACCGGACTTGCGGCCTACTTTCCCCTGGTCAACATAAGTTTTCAGGAGCGGGCAAGGGGCGTATTTGTCGTCCCCGAGCCCTTCGTGGAGGACCTCCATGATCGCGACGCAGGTGTCGAGCCCGATCAGATCGGCAAGCGCGAGCGGCCCCATCGGGTGGTTGAACCCCAGCTTTGCGATCGTGTCGATCGCCTCTGGCTCCGCGACGCCGTCGTCGAGCGCCCAGACGGCCTCGTTGATGTAGGGCATCAGGATTCGGTTCGAGACGAAGCCAGGGAAGTCGTTGGCGACGGCCGGCGTCTTGCCGAGCTCACGCGCGAGCTCCGTGATCGCTTCGGCGGTCTCGTCCGAGGTCTCGCGCCCCCGCACGATCTCGACGAGCTGGAGCACCGGCACCGGGTTGAAGAAGTGCATGCCGATCACCCGGTCCGGCCGCTTCGTGGCTGAGGCAAGCGAGGAGATCGGAATCGACGACGTGTTCGAGGCGAGGATCGCGCCCTCCGGCAGGGTCTCGTCGGCGCGGCGGAAGACGGCCTCCTTGACGGCGGCGTCCTCGACGACCGCCTCGACCATCAAGTCCGCCGCCGTGAGGTCCTCGACGGGCTCGACACGGCCGAGCACCTCGTCGGGATCCGGGCCTCCCTTTTCCGCGAGCTTGCCCAGGCTCTTGCGCATGCCTTCAAGGGCGCGGTCGGTCGCGCCCGGCGCGGCGTCGTGTAGGGAGACGCGCCGCCCGGAAGCGGCCACCACCTGCGCAATGCCGCCGCCCATCTGACCTGCGCCGACGACGAGGACGTGTTCGAAGCGCACGGCCAGACCCTAACCCGACGCACATACAATAGCGTTTTTGTACTATGCTTTATGCGTGATCAGTGCTGATCTTCTTCGTGAAGCGCGCCTCCGTAGCGGCCTCACCCAGGCCGAGCTCGGCCAGCGCGCGGGCAAGCCCCAGTCCATGATCAGCCGCTGGGAGCGCGGCGAGGTCCGCCCCAGCTTCGAGACACTGCGCGAGCTGATCCGGGCGTGCGGCCTGGAACTGACCTACGGACTCGCCAACTACGACGACTCGTACCTCGCGGACATCCGCGACTATCTCGACCTCACACCGGACGAACGCGTTGAGCACGCGCTCCGCCGCCAGAGGCTCTATCGAGAGCTAAGCCCAGCGTGACCCTGCCGAACTTCGATCCTGTTCAGGCACTCGAGGTGCTCACCCGCCACGGGGTCCGTTTCATCGTGATCGGCGCATTCTCCGGCGTGGTGCAGGGCTATCCGCTCACGACCGCCGATCTCGATGTCACACCCGCGAAAGACGCGGAGAATCTGGAGCGGCTATCGCGGGCAATGGATGAGCTCGACGCGCACCTCCGCGTGCCCGGCGAAGAGCGTGTGGCTTTTCCGATCGATGTGCGGATGCTCGAGCAGGCCGACGTCTGGCCGCTCTCGACTAACGCCGGGCCGCTCGATCTCGTCTTTCAGCCGGCAGGAACTCAGGGGTACGGCGATCTCCGGCGCGACGCCGTCGAGCAGGATGTCCGCGGTATCACGGTGTCCCTTGCCTCCCTCCGGGACGTCATTCGGATGAAAGAGGCGTCAAACCGACCAAAGGACATCGCACAGCTCCCGGCACTTCGACAGACCCTCGAAGTGATTCGCGAACGCGAAGAGAGCGCCTAGACCTCGATGAGCAGCGCGTCGCCCTGGCCACCGCCGGAGCAGATCGCCGCCAGTCCGAGCCCGCCGCCGTTGCGGCGCAACTCGTAGATCATCGTCGAGAGGATGCGGCCGCCCGAGGCGCCGATCGGGTGACCGAGCGCGACCGCGCCGCCGTTCACGTTCACCTTCTCCGGATCGGCGCCGAGCATTGCTGTGGAGTTGAGCACGACCGAGGAGAAGGCCTCGTTCAGCTCGACCCGTTCGACGTCGTCGATCGTCTTGCCTGCGCGCTCGAGCGCCTGCTGCCCCGCCTTCGCGGGCGTACGCGCGAGATAGGCGAAGTCGTCGGCGATGTAGCCCTGCGAGAGGATCGTCGCGAGCACTTCCAGGCCGCGCTCCTTCGCAAATTCCTCGCTGGTGACGACGAGCGCCGAGGCGCCGTCGTTGACGCCCGGCGCATTGCCCGCGGTCGTCGTTCCTTCCGGATCGAAGACCGGCTTGAGCTTCGCGAGCGCCTCGATCGACGTGTCCCGGCGCGGGCCTTCGTCGACCGAGACGCCGTTCACCGAGACGATCTCGTCCGCAAAACGGCCCTCGTCGATCGCCTTGACCGCGCGCTCGTGCGAGCGCAGCGCCCACTTGTCCTGGTCCTCGCGCGAGATACCCAACTCCCGGGCGACGAACGAGGCCTGCTGAACCATGTGGCGCTTGTCGAACGTGGATATCAGGCCGTCGTGCGTCATCAGGTCGATCAGAGTCCCGTCGCCGAGGCGGTAGCCGAAGCGCGCCTTCTTGAGCACGTACGGCGCGTTCGACATCGACTCCATCCCCCCCGCGACGATGACCTTTTGGTCTCCGGCGCGGATCATCTGGTCGGCCATCTCGACCGCGCGGATCGACGATGCGCAGACCTTGTTGATCGTGTCGGCGGGAACCTCGATCGGCAAGCCGGCGCCGACCGCGGCCTGACGCGCCGGCGCCTGCCCGGCGCCGCCCTGCAGGACCTGTCCCATGATCACGTACTCGACCTCGTCGTCGGTGACGTCGACACGGTCGAGCGCCGCGCGGATGGCGGTCGCGCCGAGCTCGGTCGCCTCGTAGTCGGCCAGGCCGCCGCCGAGCTTGCCGAACGGCGTGCGTACGGCGGAAACGATTACCGAGCGGGCCACGCCGTCAGGGTAGCTAGG
>JBIOYJ010000103.1:0-16068 GCA_044870105.1 Gaiellaceae bacterium
ATCCGTCTGCCTTGCGCAGGATGCCGGCGATGCGCGCGTGCGCGTACTGAACGTAGTAGACGGGGTTCTTGTTCGTCTTCTCCTTCGCGAGGTCGACGTCGAGCTCGATCGTCTGGTCGTGCCCGCGCGAGACGAGGTACCAGCGGGCCGCGTCGACGCCGATCGCGTCGATGAGCTCATCGAGGAAGACGACGTCCCCGCGCCGCTTCGACATCATCTTCGCCTCGCCGCCCTCGACGAGGTGCACGAGCTGGTAGACGAGCACTTCGAGCGACTCACGGGGGTGACCGAGCATCTCGGCCAGCGCCTGCAGCCTCGCGACGTACCCGTGGTGGTCGGCGCCGAGGACGTACACGAGCCGGTCGAACCCCCCGGCGTACTTCCGCCGCATGTAGGCCGCGTCCTTCGCGAAGTACGTCGGCTCGCCACCCGAGCGCACGAGCACCCGGTCCTTGTCGTCGCCGTGCGCGCTCGTCCTGGCCCACACGGCACCGTCCTCCTCGAACGTGTCGAGGAGCGCCACCGCCTCCGGGATTTCGGGCTCCACCTCGGTCTCGCGCGTCCAGGTATCGAAGTGGACTCGGAAGCGATCGAGTGACTCCTCGATCTCTCGGAGCATCGCCGGCACCGGGTCACCGTCGACGCGGGCGAGTTCCTCCATGTACTCCCCGCGATATCCGTCCTCGGGCGGCGGCTCACCCCTGCGGATCGCCTCGATGGAGGCGTAGAACCGCTCCATCTGGGCACCCGCGTCGTTGTAGTAGTACTCGCGCTCGACGTCGTGGCCCGCGAAGTCGAGCAGCCGGGCGACGCAGTCGCCGTACGCGCCGTTGCGCGCCGACGCGACGGTCAGCGGGCCCGTGGGGTTGGCGGAGACCATCTCGACCTGGACGCGCTCGCGCTGTTCGGCGAAACCGGCGCCGTAGGCGTCGTCGATCTCGTCCAGGGCCTCGCCGTACCAGACGACCGACAGCCACAGGTTGACGAAGCCCGGCCCGGCGACCTCGGTCCGCTCGACCTCCGGCAGCTCCCCCGCTGCGGCGGCCAGCTCCTCCGCCAGCTCCCACGGAGGCCGCTTCCGCTCGGGCGCCAGCCGCATCGCCACGTTCGTCGCGTAATCGCCGTGCTCGGGGTTGTTCGGGCGCTCGAGCTCGACGGGCGCGCCGGCGAGTTCCTCGAGCTTCGCCTCCAGGCGAGCGACGGCGTTAGCGGGCAACGGCTTGCTTCGGCGCGAACAGCTCCTCGAGCGCGCGGAGCTCGGTCGGAGTGCCAACCGCGATCATCACGTCGCCCACGTCCAGGACCGCCTCGGGCGCCGGTGTCGTGTCGAAAGTGCCGTCGTGCTTCCGGAGGGCGACGATCATTGCTCCCGTCTCCTCGCGGATCCGGAGGTTCCGGATCGAGCGGCCGGCCTGACCGCACGCTTCGCTGACCTCGATCTCCTCGAAGCGGAAGTCGGGCCCCCCGGTCCCGGTCGAGACGATGTCCAGGAAGGCGGCCACCTGCGGCTTCAGCACCAGTTGCGCCATCTCCTTCCCCGCGGTCGAATAGGGCATCACGACGCGATCGGCGCCGGCGAGCCGAAGCTTCTTGGCCGCGTCCTCGTCGGAGGCGCGGGCGACGATCAGGAGATCGGGGCGCGAGCTCCGCGCCGAGAGCGTGATGTAGAGGTTGTCCGCGTCCGAGTCGGACGAGGCGACGAGTCCACGCGCGCGGGCGAGGCCCGTCGAGGCGAGGTCCTCGTCCTCGATCCCGTTGCCCTCGATGAACAGGTGGTCGCCCTCCTTCGCGGCCTCGATCGCGTCCTCGCTGTAGTCGAGCACGACGTAGTCGACGCCGGCCTCGCGAAACTCGGCCGCCACGCGCCGTCCGACGCGGCCGAACCCGCAGATCACGTAGTGGTCTCGGAGCCTCTCGATCGTCCGCTGCCTCCTTCGCTCGGCCAGCGCTCCCGTGAATACCCCGCGCGCGATCCCCTCGACGATCGTGGTCGCGACGTACGCGAAGATTGTCAGTCCCGAGAGCACCATGAAGATGGAAAGAACCCGCGCCGAGTCGTTCCGCGGCACGGTATCCAGGCCGGTGAGCGAGCTGGTGACGATCGCCCGGTAGAACGCCTGCAGCCAGGGCTCGTCGAGGACGAGGTGGAAGCCGATCGTGCCCACCGCGAAGACGATGACCACAGCCATGAACGCATAGGCGATCCGGCGCGGGCTGAAGGCCTCTTCCATCGGACTAGTATCGTAGGAGCGTGGACGACGAGGCCCAGGAGCGCCAGCTCAACATCCATCTCGATCCTGAGCACCTCGCGGGCGTCTACGCGAACTTCGCCAACATCAGCTTCTCGGACTACGAGTTCACGATCACGTTTGCCCGCATCGACCACGAGGTGGACGAGGGCGATGTTCCCGGCGTGGTCGTGGCGCGCGTTAACATGTCCACGCGTTTCATGCGCGAGCTCCTGGACGCGATGCAGGACTCGTGGTCGAAGTGGTCGTCGCGGGAGAGCATCCGCAACCTCCCCGAGGCGCCCGGCAGTTCCGAGTCCTAGCGCTCGCGCGCTTCCCAAGCATTGGCCATGGCGATCCGCTGCACGACCGTCGGGTGGTTCTCGAGCATCACGTACGACCATCCGGGCGGACTGGGCTGCGCAAGGTCGAGCTCGGTGAACTTCGTGAACACCTCGCGCGCGCCCTCCGGATCCCGCGTGGCCTGGAGCGCCATCCAGTCCGCCTCGGCCTCATAGCGGCGCGAGATCACGTTCGCGGCCGGGCTCAGCGCCAGGCCGAGGACGGCGAGGACGAGCAGCGCGAACGGGACGACCTCCGGGCGGTGCATGCCTCCCCGCAGCCTGGTTGCCTGCGCGAGCAGGTACATCAGCGGCAGGTACAGGAGCGCCGACCAGGCCATCCCTTTCACGATGTGTCGCCTCGCCACGTGGCCGAGCTCGTGCGCGACCACGACCTTGACCGCGCGATCGCTCAGCCTCCCGTTCAGGAGCGTGTCCCAGAGCAGGACGACGGTGGTCGGCCCGAATCCCTGAGCCGAGGCGTTGATCGCCCGCGTGTCGTCGCTGACCTTCTGGACTCGAACCTTCGTCCCAGCAACCCCCTCACTCTCGGCCAGGCGCCCGATGTCGGCCGCGAGCGCGGCCTTCCGTACCGGGTGGGTGCCGATCTGCTCCGCGGCCGGAATGACGAACGCGAGCCCGGCCGTGACCGCCACGAGCATCGGCGCGGCCGCGGCCCACCAGTACCTTCGCCACCTCCCGGCAAGGAGCATCAGGATCGTCAGCAGGATCGTCAGGCCGACGACCTGGGCGAGCAGGCTGGGCCACTGCTCGAGCGCCCAGTCGACATACCCTTGGTGCGAGATCGCGTAGTGCCGCTGCCAGTAGAGGTCGAAGAAGCCGGCGGGCAGGCCCACGGCCCAGATCACGAGGGTCGTGAACGCTCCAACCATGACGCCCGTTCCGACGCGGCCGAGCTCGAATCCCTGCGCGATTCTGCGGGCGACGAAGACCAGGACGACGAGGGCGACGAGCTCAATCGCCAAGCCAACCACGAAGGTCAGGCGCAGAACCCCCTCGAAGTCGGCTGCGCGGTGGAGCACGCCCGCGTCGAAGTAGTCCTTCGGATCGACGTGCGGAAGGCGCAGGTCGCCGGGGACACGCGTGCGCCACAGCAGGACCGCCGCCGCGACCCAGAGTGCGGCGAAGGGGATAATCGCCCCCGCCTTGAGCAAGCGCGTCGCCGTCATCTCGGACATCCACGGTAACTGGCACGCTCTCGAGGCCGTGCTGGCGTCGATCGCCGACGAGGCCCCGGACGAGGTCTGGTGCCTCGGCGACCTCGTCGGCTACGGGCCTCGGCCGAACCGCTGCTGCAGCTCGGTCGCGGCGCGGGCCGACCTCTCTCTCGTCGGCAACCACGACCTCGGCGTGCTCGGGGAGATCGACCTGGACGAGTTCTCCCACGACGCGGCCGCGAGCGCGCGCTGGACGCAAACCGTGCTCGACGAAGAGTCCCGCTCGTATCTGTCGGGACTGCGCCCGAGCGCCGAGACCGACGGCGCCGAGCTCTTTCACGCGAGCCCGCAGGATCCGGTGTGGGAATACGTGCTCACCTACGACGGCGCGCAGGACGCCCTCGAGGCGACGCGCGCCCCGCTGGTGCTCGTGGGTCACACGCACGTCCCCTTGGCGATCAGGCTCGAGGATGGTCAGTTGGACGGCGGCGTCGCCGGCGGCGGCGCAGAGCTCGAGCTCGCCGTGGGCCGATGGCTCCTCAACCCCGGCTCCGTGGGACAACCGCGGGACGGAGATCCGCGCGCCGCCTACCTTCTGCTCGAGCCCGGCGCAAAAGCCACGTTTCGAAGAGTTCCGTATGGCATAGAGCAAACCCAGATGGAGATCCGCGAACGAGGTCTGCCCGATGCGCTCGCCGAGCGTCTGGCTCACGGCGTTTAGCTTGCTGCTCCTGGCCGCGTGCGGCGGCCAAGAAAAACGCGCCCAGCCGCCGACGCTCGACGCCGCTGTGGCCAGTCGGCTCGCCGCGGCGGCTGACAGGATCGCCGACGAGGCGGCCGTCGACGGCTGCCGGGCGCGAGACGACGTCGCGGCGCTCCAGGCGGACGCGTCGAGCCTGCCGAAGGCGTTTCGCGAGCCCTTCCTCGCCTCGCTGAGAGACGTCGCGGGCCGGATCCGGTGTGAGACCTCTGCTGGAACGACGAACGAGGAAGACGAAGACGAGCAGGGCCATGGCAAGAAGGACGGAAAGCACAAGGGAAAGCACGGCCACGATTAGCGTCGGCGGCGGCCGCTACCGGCTCGGAGACGTCATCGCGGTGGGCGGCATGGCCACCGCCTACGCCGCGCACGACGAAGAGCTCGACCGGAAAGTCGCGGTCAAGGTGCTGGACGACCGGCTGGCCGGAGACGAGGACTTCCGGAAACGGTTTCTGCGCGAGGCCCGCATGGCCGCGAAGCTGACCCATCCGAACGTGGTTCAGGTGTTCGACGCAGGCGAAGACGGGTCTCCGTACATCGTGATGGAGTTCGTCGAGGGCGAGACCCTGGCCGAGGTGCTTCGCCGGCGGAAGCGGCTGCCCTGGAGGGAGGGGGTCGAGCTCGGCGTCCAGGCCTGCGCGGGGCTCCAGCAAGCCCACGACGGCGGAATCGTCCACCGCGACGTAAAGCCGGAGAACCTGCTCCTGCGGAGCGACGGGACGCTGAAGATCACCGATTTCGGCATCGCCCGCGCTGCGGAGGCGACGAGGCTCACGCAGGTCGGGACGGTGCTCGGTACCGCGGCGTACCTCTCCCCCGAGCAGGCTGCGGGCGAGGAGGTGACGGCGGCGGCGGACATCTATTCGCTCGGCGCCGTCCTCTACGAGCTGATGGGCGGCCGCACGCCGCATGAGTTCGAGTCGCTGGCGGAGCTCGCGGAGAAGCAGCAACACGGACCGGCTCCGCTGAGCCAGACGGCGCCGGACGTTCCCACACATGTCGAGGACGCGGTGATGCGCTGTCTGGCACGCAAGCCGGAATACCGGCCGAGCTCGGCGCAGGCGCTCGCCGCGCAGCTCGCTCCGGGCAAGACGGAGGCGCCGACGGTGCCGCTGGCGGCTCGTCGGTCCTACCGCGTTCCACGGTGGATCCTCCCCGCCGCGGCCGCGCTGCTAATAGTCATCGCAATCGTTCTCGCCATCGCTCTCTCGACCGGGGATGACGGCCCCGCTTCCGCTCCGCCCCGGATCAATCCGCCCGCGCGCGGCGCGACGCCGGAGCGGCAGCTCCGAAACATCGCCGACTGGCTCCGCGCTAACTCGCGCTAGCGGGCTTGGGCCGTCTCTTCAAAGGTGATGCCTTCGCGGGCGAGCGAGAGCTGAACCTCTTCGCGCGCCTTGAAGATGCGCCACTTGACGGTGGCGAGCGTGGTCTCGAGCGAGTCGGCGATCTCGTTGTACGAGAGGCCGACCACGTCCCGCAGCAGCAGCGCCATCTTCAGATCCGTGTTGAGGTCGTCGACGCCCCGCCAGAGAGCATCGATCGCCTCGAGCCGCTCGGCCGGCGCATCCACGACCTCGAGCGGCGGCACGTCATCGATCGCGACGAGCGCGCGCGGGCGCCGCTCTCTCGCACGAAGCTCGTCGAGCACGCGGTTCTTCGTGACCTGGAAGAGCCAGGTTGTGAACTTCGAGCGCAGCGAGAACTTCGGCAGGCCCTGGAAGACGCGGATGAAGACTTCCTGCGTCAGGTCCTCGGCGAGGGCCCGGTCGCCGACCAACCGGAGCACGTAATTGTAGACCGGCGTCTCGTACGCGCGGACGATCAAAGAGAAGGCGCGCTCGTCTCCGCGTTGCGCCTTTCTGAGGACCCCGAAATCAGGCTGAGCCAGCGACAAGGCAGGGGATTGTAGCCCGGATATCGCTCATGCCACGAGCGTTTTGCCGGTCATTTGTGAGGGCTTGGTAAAACCGAGCAAGTCCAGTGCAGTGGGCACGAGATCGGCCAATTCCCCATCGTCTCGGAGGGCGAAACTCGTATCGGTCAGCACGAAGGGTACGGGGTTGGAGGTATGCGCCGTGTGGGGGCTCGTGCCGTCCGGCTCGAGCATCTGCTCGGCGTTCCCGTGGTCGGCCGTGACCAGCGAGACGCCGCCGGCGGCCTCGACCGCTTCGACCACGTCACCGAGACAGGCGTCTACGGCCTCTACCGCCTTGACGACGGCCGGGACCGAACCCGAGTGCCCGACCATGTCGGGATTGGCGAAGTTGACGATCGCGAAGGCGTAACCGTTGCCGACCTCCTTGCAGAAGCGCCGGGCGACCTCCGGGGCCGACATCTCGGGCTTCTTGTCGTAGGTTCCGACGTCGCGCGGCGAGGGGACGAGGATGCGCGTCTCGCCGGTGAACTCGTTCTCGCGGCCGCCATTGAAGAAATACGTGACGTGCGCGTACTTCTCCGTCTCGGCCACGTGCAGCTGGCGGGCGTCATGCTCGGCGAGGACCTCGGCCAGCGTCTCCGTAACCTCTTGCTCCACGAAGGCCACCGGGCACGCGAAGTCCTCCCGATACCGCGTCATGGTTGTGAGATCGAACTCCGCGTCCATGAGCTTGATCGCTAATTGGCGTGCTCTGTCCGGACGGAAGTTGAAGAAGATCGCCGTGTCGTCGCTCGACAGCCGCGGCCGCCCCTCGATCACGACCGGCTCGATGAACTCATCCGTCACTCCTCGCTCGTAACTACGGCGCACCGCCTCGACCGGATCCGCGGCGCGCTCGCCTTCGCCCTTGATGATCGCGTCGAAGGCCCGCTGCGTCCGCTCCCAGCGCTGATCTCGGTCCATGGCGTAGTAGCGGCCGCAAACCGTCGCGATCCGATCGGTCGGGAGCTCGGCGAGATCCTCTGCCGCGGAGGTTGGTGAGACGTCGCGTCCGTCCGTAAAGGCGTGGATCCACGTCTTCTCGGGCGCAAACCGGAGCAACGCTCGCAGGTGGTCGATGTGGGAGTGCACGCCGCCGTACGAGACGAGGCCGAGCAGATGCACGTGCTTCCCACGTTCGAACGCCGAGCGAAGGGCGTCGTTCTCGAAGAAGGAGCCGTCCTCGATCGCGCCGTTCACGCGCATCAGATCCTGCAGGAGGACCCGCCCCGAGCCGATCGTCAAGTGGCCGACCTCGGAATTTCCCATCTGTCCGGGCGGTAGGCCGACCGCTTCGCCCGAAGCCTTCAGGGTCGTGTGCAGATAGGTCTGCCAGAGCCGGTCGAACACGGCCGTGTCGGCCAGCTCGACCGCGTTGCCCGGTCCCGGCGGGGCGCAACCCCACCCGTCCAGGATGACGAGCGCGACTAGCGGAAAGCGGCCTGGCAAATCGCCGTGAACGATTCCACGTCGAGCGAGGCGCCGCCGACGAGCGCGCCGTCTACGTCCGGTTGCGCGAGCAGCTCTGCGGCGTTGTCGGGCTTGACCGAACCGCCGTAGAGCACCGGGACGTCGAGCAGGGACTTGATCAAGGCGTGTGCCTCCTGCGCGGTCTCGGGAGTGGCCGTCTTGCCGGTCCCGATCGCCCAGACCGGCTCGTAGGCGACGACGAGGTTCTCGTGGCCGGAGAGGACCGAGACCTGCCGGCGCAGGACGTCCTCGGTCTCGCCCCGGTCGCGCTCCTCCTCGCGCTCGCCGACGCACGCGATCACGCGGAGGCCCGCGTCGAGCGCGTGCTCGGTGCGCATGCGAACGGTCTCGTCGGTCTCGCCGAAGTACTGCCGCCGCTCGGAGTGGCCGACGATCGCCCCGGCGACGCCGAGCTCGAGCAGGATCTTCGTCGAGACCTCGCCGGTGAATGCTCCCTCGTCGGCCCAGTGCACGTTCTGGGCGAAGATCGTCAGCCCCCTGGCGACCGCCGCGCCGAGAGATCCGAACGGCGGGCAGATCACGACGTCCACGCCCTCCGGCGGCTCGAAGGCGGCGCAGAACGCCTGCGTCTCCCCCGGTCCCTTGTACATCTTCCAGTTCGCTGCGATCAGCGGCACGCGACGCGGCATCTTACGGGGGTGCTAGGAGGGCTTGGCGGAATTCCGCTCGTCGCCGGGGCGTGCTGGGCGTCCGCGAGGCAAGGACGCAGGGAGCGTTCGTATTGAGGATGAAATACGGACGCGACCGAGGACGCCGTATCGCGCCGCTCCAGCGCGTTCCGGCGGCTCAGCCGGTATTTCGCCAAGCTCTCCTGGTGGGCCCTGCACGGCTCGGAGCGGTGGTTTTCAGCGCCGGCGCCGCCACGCTCGCGACCGAGATCGCCGCGTCGCGCCTCCTTGCGCCCTACTTCGGCTCGTCGACCGTCGTCTGGGCGAACATCATCGGCTTCATCCTCGTCTACCTCTCCGTCGGCTACTGGCTGGGCGGGCGGGTGGCCGACCGTCACCCCGAGCCGCGGCTGCTCGGGAGGTTGATCCTCGTCGCCGCCGCCGCGATCGCGGCGACGCCGTTCGTGGCGCGGCCGATCCTGGACGAGGCGCTCCACGGACTCGACGCCGTCTCCGCCGGCGCCGTGCTCGGCTCGTTCTTCGCCGCGCTGGCGCTGTTCGCCGTACCCGTGACCCTGCTCGGCATGGTGTCGCCGTTCGCCGTCCGCCTGGCGCTCACGGACGTCGCCGAGGCGGGAACCGTCGCGGGCCGCCTCTACGCGCTGTCCACTGTCGGCTCGATCCTGGGCACGTTCGCCTCGGCGCTCGTCACGATCCCGCTGATCGGCACGCAGCGCACGATGGTCGGATCGGCGGCGCTGCTCGGACTCTCGGCCGCGTTGTTGCTCGGCCGCCGCTGGCAGCTCGCGACCGCGGTCGGGGCGGCGCTGTTGTTCGTCCCGCCCGGGGCAACGAAAGCGAGTGCGGGCCTGCTCGACGAGGCGGAATCCGCCTACCAGTACGTCCAAGTCGTCCAGCGCGCCGACGGTTCGAGGGCGCTCGAGCTCAACGAAGGCGTCGCGGCGCATTCGGTCTGGAGACGCGACACCGTCCTGACCGGCGGCTACTGGGACGGGTTCCTGGTGCTGCCGGCGCTTGTCGATCGACCGGTCCGGCGCGTGCTCGTACTCGGGAACGCGGGCGGCACGATGGCGCGCGCCTACGGCCGCTTCTATCCGCGCGCGGAGATCGACGGCGTCGAGATCGATCCGGTCGTGACGCGTCTCTCACGTCGTTGGCTCGGCCTCGGCGACAACCCGCGCCTGCATGTGATCACCGACGACGCACGTCCGTACCTGGCGCTGACCGACCGGCGCTACGACCTCATCGTCGTCGATACCTATCGCCAGCCGTACATCCCGTTCTATCTCGCGACCCGCGAGTTCTTCCGGCTGGTCCGTGAGCACCTCCGGCCCGGCGGGGTCGTCGCGCTGAACGTCGCGCGCGTGCCGGGGGACGACCGGCTCGGCGACGCGATCTCGAGCACCCTCGCGGCAGAGTTTCCGCGCGCCTGGCGCTGGCCGCTGCTCCGCTTCAACGAAATCGTGCTCGGCTCGGAGGGTCCGTTGCGGATCTCGACGCTCGCGCCGCCGCTGCGGCCGCTCGGCGATTTGTTCAGGGAGCAGCTGCGCCCGGCGCCCGAGGCCGAGCGGCCCCTGACTGACGACCGTGCGCCGGTCGAATGGATCACCGACCGCATGCTCGTCGACTACATCGCCCACGGTGGCGAGCTCGAAGACGACTCGCTGCCTACGAAGCCGGGATGACGGCGACGCCGGGGAGCTCCTTGCCTTCGAGGAGCTCGAGCGCGGCCCCTCCCCCGGTCGAGGCCCAGGAGATCTTGTCCGTGAGCCCGAGCTCGTTCAGCGCCCGGATCGAGTCCGCCCCGCCGACGACGGAGAACCCGTCCGCCGCCGCCACCGCCTCCGCCACGGCCTTCGTGCCCTCCGCGAAGCGCGGCCACTCGAAGACGCCCATCGGCCCGTTCCAGAAGATCGTCTTCCCCGGCGCGATCTCGTCGGCAAAGCGGCGCCGGGTCTCCGGGCCGATGTCCAGTCCGAGCCACCCGTCCGGCAGACCGTCGTAGGGATAGACGTCGGTGTCGGCGTCCTCGGCGAACTCGGAGGCGCCGACGACGTCGGTCGGGAGGACGACCTCGAATTCGAGCGGGTTTTCCTCGCGGAGCTGCTCGGCCATCTTGCCGCCGACCAGCACCGTGTCCGCCTTGCCGCCGAGATTGCCCAGGACGCCGAGCTTGTCCTCCACCTTCGCGCCTCCGGAGACCAGGATGAACGGCCGCTCGACGTCGCCGAGCAGCTTTCCCAGCTCCTCGAGTTCGCGCTCGAGCAGCAGCCCGGCGTAGGCGGGCAGGAACTTGGCCACGCCGACCGTCGAGGCATGCGCCCGGTGGACGGATCCGAACGCGTCCTGGACGAAGAGATCTTGGCCGTCTGCGAGCTCGCGCGCGAAGGCGGGATCGTTCTTCGTCTCGCCCGGGTTGAAGCGCGTGTTCTCGAGCACGGTCAGCTCTCCCTCGAAGAGCGCGCGCAGATGCTCCTCGACCGGCTTCATCGAGTACGCCGGGTCAGCCCCTCTCGGCCGGCCCAGATGCGAGCAGACGGTGATGGCCTCCGGGTCGCGCTCGCGGAGGAACTCCAGCGTCGGCAGGGAGGCGTGGATCCGCGTGTCGTCCGCGACCCTTCCATCCTCGAGGGGGACGTTGAGGTCGGCGCGCACGAGCACGCGCTTTCCGGCGACGTCGGCGTCGCGAACGGAACGCGGCTTGTGCACCTGTGGCGCCTAGGCCGAAACGGGAGCGAGCTTCTCGGCCATCTTCGCCACCAGGTCGACGAGCCGGCAGCTGTAGCCCCACTCGTTGTCGTACCAGCCGAACGTCTTGACCATCGAGCCGTTCACCATCGTCAGCTCGCTGTCGAAGATGCAGGAGGACGCAGAGCCGACGATGTCCTGGGAGACGAGCGGCTCGTCGCTGTACTCGAGCAGACCCTCGAGCGGACCGCTTTGGGCGGCGGCCCGAAACGCTTCGTTGACCTCCTCGACTGCTGTCTCCCCCCCGACGCGGACGACGAAGTCGACGACGGAGCCGTCCGGCACGGGCGCCCGCATCGACATCCCGTCGACCTTCCCCTGAAGCTCCGGCATCACGAGCCCGATCGCCTTCGCGGCACCGGTCGAGGTGGGAATCAGGTTGAGCGCCGCCGCGCGCGCGCGCCGCAGATCCTCGTGCGGAAGATCCTGGAGCCGCTGGTCGGCGGTGTAGGCGTGCACGGTCGTCATGAAGCCCTGCTCGATCGTGAACGAGTCGTGCAGGACCTTCGCCATCGGCGCGACGCAGTTGGTCGTGCAGGAAGCGTTGGAGATGATCCGATGGTTGTCCGGGTCGTACATGTCGTCGTTGACCCCGAGCACGATCGTCGCGTCCGGGTCCGTGGCCGGCGCCGAGATGACGACCTTCTGTGCGCCCGCCTGAAGGTGCTGCTCGGCTCCCTCGCGCTTGGCGAAGAGCCCGGTCGACTCGACCACGATCTCGACGCCCAAATCGGCCCACGGCAGCTCTTTCGGGTCGCGTACAGAGAGGAGCTGGATCTCCCCGTCGCCGACGATGATCTTGTCCTCCGCCGCGCTGACGTCTACCTCGAGGCGACCAAGCACCGAGTCGTGCTTGAGCAGATGGGCCATCGTCTTCGCGTCGCCCAGATCGTTCGCCGCGACGACCTCGAAATCGCCGCCGCGCTGCAGATGTGCCCTGAAGAAGTTCCGCCCGATGCGCCCGAAACCGTTGATTCCTACACGCGTAGCCATCGATCCCCTTCGTCGCTTGCCACGAACGAGTCTAAGCAAACCGGCCCAGGCGGCCCCTGAGGCAGCCGCTCGCGCTGCCTTCGAATAGGAGGCCGTCATGGCTTTGCCACGGCGGCCGTTTGCCCTCCGGCCCGCCCTCGCCCCACGGCAACGGCGGGCCGCCGAGGCGGCGCTTGCGCCGCCGACCATAAGAGGCTGGGTGGCTTTGCCGCCCAGCCGGCTCCCTCCGGCCCGCCCTTGCTCACGGCAAGGGCGGGCCGGAGGGGAAGCTCCGAGGACGACCTCCCCCTCCGCATTGTCGCGCTCCGGACCTTGGCGACGGACGGGGTCTGAATCCATCACCGGACGAGCGCGAACCCGCCGCAGCCAAGTATTACGCAACGGCCACGGACGAGATAGATCAGTTGAAAGAGAGAAACTTCGCCCTCCGTTGGGCCTCCGATCAGCGCTCGGCGAGGCGGATCAGTTTCTGAAATCGCCGATGAACAGAGGCCTTCGTCGTGCGCGGACGGCACTTCAGCGCGAGCTCGCGCAGCGACAACGCAGGGTGCCGGACCCGGAGCTCGGCAATCTCCCGCAGCGGCGGCGCGAGCTCCTCGAGCCGCCGCTCGCGCTGCAGCCGCCGTACGGCCTCGAGCTGTGCGTGCGCGGCCTGGCTCGTGCGGACGAGGTTCGCGTGATCCGCGTTGGCGAGGCGGTTCGCGCGCGACTTCGTCGCCCCCACCACCGCCCGCTCCTCCAGCGCGAGCGCCGAATCGTTCGCGCCCGTCGCCGCGAGCACGCCGGCGATCCGGTCGATTCCCTTCGCGTAGGCAGCCGCATGGTCGCGCCGCTCGACGACACGCAGCGGCAGCTGCTCGGCGGCGGCAAGAGCGGCGAGAAACTCGGCTCCCTCTCGCGCCGTCGAGCGCAGCTCGAGATGGGGCGACGGCGGCGGGCTGACCGAGCCGGCTGCCAGCAGCGCTCCTCGCAGATATGCGGCTCTGCAACAGGCGCGCCCGACGATCCGCTTGGGCGGCCGCTCGAGCGGAGCGAGATTCGCGCGAACGACGCCGGCCTCGTTCAGGACCTGCGTCACCCTTTCCTTGATCTCGACGTGCAGCTGGTAGCGCGTTCCGCGCTCGAACGACCGACGGCGATACGTGCGGATCTCCGAGGAGACGCCGAACGAGCGCAACAGGCTGAATGCGCGCCGCGCCGCGGCGGGGCTGGACAGGTCGAGATGGACGGAGACGTCTCCGCCGCCCCGCAGGTGGAGCCTCCCGGCCGCATGAAAGAGCGCGGACAGCTCGGCGAGGCGATCGCACTCACGCTTCGGCTTGATCGAAGCGAGCTCGTTGCGGACTTCGTCAGAGAACGACATCTTCCAGGGCGAGCATCCGCCTCTTGTACTCCGTCCCGAGCGAGCCGTACGGCCCGAGCCCGTCCGCCGCGACGACGCGATGGCAGGGCACGATCACCGCGAACCGGTTCCCGGCACAAACGCTGCCCACCGCCCGCTGAGCGTTCGGGTGACCCGCCAGAGCCGCGAGCTCTCCGTAGGTGACCACCTCCCCGTAGGGAACGGCGCGCAGGACGTCAATCACCGCGCGCTGGAATTGAGTGCACCAGTCGAGATCGAGCTCCACGTCGTCAAACCTCTCGCGTCCGCCTCGAAAGTAGCGTGCGAGACGCTCACCGAGCGCGTGAGCCGAGACCGCTTCCTTGCCCGGTCGCGGTAACTCGTGCCAGAGCAGGGTCTCGCCCTCGAGCAGAAGCTCGCCGACTCCCCAGGCGCCGGCGTCGTAACGGAAACGCTCTACGGCGGTCCGGGCGCCCAGGGCGGCGGGACCGGAACGCCCAGGCCGGGTGCCACGTGGACCGCCAGTGCCGCGATCACCGCGGTGCCTCGCGTCAGATCCTGCGGCGGCGGGGCCGCCGATCCCTGCGCCGGCACGAAGACGGCCGCGACGGCTGCCACGAGCGCCGCGACCCCGAACCTCCGCTTGCGCATCTCGCTCCTCCTTGGCTCGCGATAGACGAAGCTCGATCCTACTCCCCGTAGAATCTCTGCGAGATGAGCCGTCCCGGGATCTTCCTGCCGCCGAAGCCGAAGAACGAGGCGGTCAAGGACTACGCGCCCGGCTCCCCTGAGCGCGAGGAGCTGAGACGCCGGCTCGACGAGATGCAGTCCACGCGAATGGAGATCCCGTCGGTGATCGGCGGCAAGGACGTGTCGACCGGCGACACGTTCGAGGCGGTGCTGCCCCACCGCAAGAGCCACGTCCTCGCGGAGGTTCACAAGAGCGGCCCCCAGCAAATTCAGCAGGCGATCGACGCGGCGCGCGAGGCGCGCTACGACTGGTCGCGCCTGCCGTGGGAGGAGCGCGCAGCGGTCTTTCTCCGAGCTTCGGAGCTGCTCGCCGGGCCGTGGCGACCAACCCTCAATGCGGCCACGATGCTGGGCCAGTCCAAGACGGCGCATCAGGCGGAGATCGACGCCGCCTGCGAGATGATCGACTTCTGGCGGTTCAACGTCACCTATATGACGCGGATCTACCAGGAGCAGCCGATCTCCGCGCAGGGGACGTGGAACCGGATGGAGTACCGACCACTCGAGGGCTTCGTCTTCGCCGTGACGCCGTTCAACTTCACCTCGATCGCGGGCAATCTGCCGACGAGCCCGGCGCTGATGGGCAACACCGTCGTGTGGAAGCCGGCATCGACCGCCGCGTACTCGGCGTACTTCATCATGCGCCTGCTCCAGGAAGCGGGGCTTCCGGACGGGGTGATCAACCTCGTCTACGGCGACGGCGCGACGGTCGGCGACGCCGCGCTCGGGAGCGAAGAGCTGGCCGGCATTCACTTCACCGGCTCGACCGCCGTCTTCAACTCGATGTGGAAGACGGTGGGTGAGCGAATCGGCAGCTATCGCAATTATCCGCGCATCGTCGGCGAGACCGGCGGCAAGGACTTCATCGTCGCCCACCCGACCGCCGACGTCGACGCGGTCGCGACGGCAATCGTGCGCGGTTCGTTCGAGTACCAGGGCCAGAAGTGCTCCGCCGCCTCGCGTGTCTACGCCCCCTCGAACCTGTGGCCGGAGCTGCGGAAGCGTCTCGCCGAGCAGGTGGCCGAGATCAAGATGGGCGACGTCGCCGACTTCTCCAACTTCATGGGCGCCGTGATCGACGGGAAGTCGCTCGCGACGCAGAAGGAGGCGATCGAAGAGGCGAAGTCGCACGCGCGCTCGCAGGTGCTCGTCGGCGGCGGGGTGCGCGACGACGAGGGCTACTTCGTCGAGCCGACCGTGATCGAGACGGAGGATCCGAGCTTCCGGCTGATGCGCGAGGAGCTGTTCGGGCCGGTCGTGACGACCTACGTTTATCCCGCCGACGACTGGGAGGACACCCTGGAGCTCGTCGATCGGACGGCGCCCTACGGGCTGACGGGCGCGGTCTTCGCCCAGGATCGCCACGCGATCGAGCAGGCGGAGCGGGCGCTCGAGTACGCCGCGGGAAACTTCTACGTCAACGACAAGCCGACCGGCGCGGTCGTGGGACAGCAGCCGTTCGGGGGAGCGCGTGCGTCCGGGACGAACGACAAGGCGGGCTCGATGTGGAACCTGATCCGGTGGGTGTCGCCGCGCACGATCAAGGAGACGTTCGTCCCGCCCACCGACTACCGGTACCCGTTCATGGCCTCCGACGGCTCGGGGCCGACCGACAAGCCCTAGGGCAGCATCCCTCCAGGTGATGTTGCTCGCCTACTGCCGCGCGAAAGGCGAGCGATGCAAGGACGCA
>JBIOYJ010000104.1:0-19648 GCA_044870105.1 Gaiellaceae bacterium
CCGATTGCCGCTGCCATGGTTCCGACGACGGAAACTGGAAGATGAGCAGGCGCCCCAGCAGGCTGCCGCTCCCGACCGAACCCCCGACCCACCTCCTCTAACCGAGTCCGCCCGCGAGCCCGCCGATCCGGCTGCGAAGCCGAAGCGGCGCCGTGGAAACCGCGGCGGCCGAGGGCGCAAGCGGACGAACGGCCAGCAGCCTGCGCCTGCCGCCGAGAAGAAGAAGGAGAAGGCCAAGGCTCCCGCCGCCGAGGCGAAGCAGAAGCCGGCGTCGAAGCGGCGGCAGCAGACGCGGCGGCGCGCAGCCAAGCGCGCTCCGCTCCCGTCGGCGAAGCGCGAGCTGCTCGTCTCCGTCGACGTCACCGAGCAGCGCGTCGCTGTCCTCGAGGACGGCCGGGTCGCCGAGGTCTACCTCGAGCGCCCGGAGCGGCGTTCGATCGCCGGCAACATCTACAAGGGTGTCGTCGACAACGTGCTGCCCGGGATGGAGGCTGCGTTCGTCGAGATCGGCCTCGAGAAGAACGGCTTCCTCTACGTCGACGAGATCGTCTCGCCGGAGCTGGAGGGCCGCCGGCACGGCAAGCGCATCCAGGACTTGATCTCCCGCGGCGAGGAGATCCTCGTCCAGGCCGTCAAGGATCCGATGAAGACGAAGGGCGCGCGGCTCACGACGGAGATCTCGCTGCCCGGCCGCTTCGTCGTCTTCGTTCCCCAGGGCGAGGGCATCGGGGTCTCCCGGCGCCTCGACGACGACGAGCGCTCACGGCTGAAGGACATCCTCAAGGCGCTCGACGTGCGCGAGGGCGGCGTGATCGTCCGCACCGCCGCGGAGGGCGCGTCCGCCGAGGACGTCGAGCGCGACTTCGTCTTCCTCCAGCGGCTCTGGCGGTCGATCCAGGCGCGGGCGAAGGAGGCGAAGGTGCCGGCGCTCGTCTACCAGGAGGCGGAGCTGCCGCTGCGCGTCGTCCGCGACCTCTTCACGGGCGACTTCGAACGCGCGCTCGTCGACCACGACCGCGCGTTGAAGCGGATCACCGGCTACCTGAAGAAGACCTCGCCGCACATGGCGGAGCGCGTCGAGCGGTACCGCGACAAGCAGCCGCTCTTCGAGCAGTACGGCGTCGACGGAGAGATCCGCTCGACGCTGTCGCGGCGCGTCGACCTGCCCTCCGGCGGCTACCTCGTCTTCGACTACGCCGAGGCGTTCACCGTCATCGACGTCAATACCGGCCGCTTCGTCGGCTCGCGCGGGAAGTCGTCCGGCGGCCGGCTCGAGGACACGATCACCAAGAACAACCTCGAGGCGGTCAAGGAGGTCGTCCGCCAGCTGCGGCTGCGCGACATCGGCGGGATCATCGTCATCGACTTCATCGACATGGCGAACCCGAAGAACCGGGGGACGGTCGAGGAGGCTTTGAAGACCGAGCTCGAGCGCGACCGGACGAAGACGTACGTCGTCGAGATCTCGCCGCTCGGCCTCGTGGAGATGACTCGGCAGAACGTGACTGACGGGCCGCGCGAGATCCTGACGAGGAAATGCACGGTCTGCGAGGGGGACGGCATCGTCCTTTCAGAGGCCTCGGTCGCGATCGAGATCGAGCGCAAGCTACGCACGCTCGCGCGTCAGTCCCGGCACAAGGCCTATCGCGTCGCCGTGAACGCCCACACCGCCGCCGTGCTGATCGGCCCCGGCGCAGAGCGGCTGAAGGGGATCGAGGAACGGGCGAATCGCCGCTTCCTTCTCGAGACCCGGGAGGATGTCCCGCTCGATTACTTCGAGGTGCTCGGCCAGGGGACCGTCGAGTCGCTCCAACCCGAGAAGCCGGCGGTCGACGAAGGCGCCGAGATCTCGCTGAAGCTGGTCGAAGTCGGTCTGCACGACGTCCAGGCGGGCGTCGGGACGCTCGACGGCATGACCGTCTGCGTCGGCAACGCGGCCAAGCTGGTCGGCAAGAAGGTGAAGGTACGCGCCGAGCGCGTGCTCGACGGCACCGCCTACGCGACGCTCGTGAGCGCCGACGGCGGCGCCGGCGAGGCGATCACGGCCGAGAGTGAGGCGGAGAAGCCGACCCGTCAGCCGCGCGCGAAGAAGGCTCCCGAGAACAAGGCTCCCGAGAAGAAGGCTCCCGCGAAGAAGGTTTCCGAAAAGAAGGCTCCCGAGCAGAAGGCTCCCGAAATGCCAAAGGAATCCAAGCCCGCAGAGCCGAAGGCCGAGGAAGCTGCGGCCGAGGAGAAGCCGAAGAAAAAGACCCGGCGAGGTTCCCGCGGCGGTCGCCGGCGACGCAAGCCTGCGCAGGCGACGGCTGACGGCGGCGCTCCGACCGAGGAGACCGCGCCGAAGATCCATCTGCCCGAGCGCGAGCTCGGTCAGGCGGAAGAGGTCAAGGCCGAGGCATCTGAGGACGGGGCCGAGCCGCCGAAGCGCAAGCGCACCCGCCGCGGCTCCCGAGGCGGCCGCCGGCGCCGCAAGCCCGCCGCCGCCAAGGCCGAGTCCTCGACCGACTAGCCGCTAAACTGCCGTCCTCGCGGGCGAAGCGCCCGCGATTTCCACGTCCATGACCTACGCGATCATCTCACTCGGCGGAAAGCAGTACCGCGTCGCGGAAGGCGAGCGTCTCGTCGTGGACCGCCTTCCTCACGCCGAGGGCAAGACGTTTCATCCGGACGTTTTGCTCACCGGCGGCGACGGCAAGACGAATTTGTCCCCGCGCGTGCAGGTGACCGCGAAGGTGGTCGGCGAGCGCCGCGGCGACAAGATCCGGATCGGCAAGTACCGCGCCAAGAAGGGCTACCGCCGGCACACCGGATTCCGGGCCGCTCAGTCCGAGATCGAGATCCAGTCGATCGGAGCGAAGACCGCCGCAAAGCCAAAGGCCGAAGCGGCGAAGAAACCTGCTACAAAGAAGGCCCCGGCCCGCACGCCGGCGAAGAAGACGACGGAGAAGAAGTAGTGGCGCACAAGAAGGGACTCGGAAGCTCCAGGAACGGGCGCGACTCGAACGCCCAGCGTCTCGGCGTGAAGCTGTTCGAAGGCCAGGACGTGAAGGCGGGAATGATCATCGTGCGTCAGCGCGGCACCCGGTTTCGCCCGGGGCCCGGTGCCGGCATCGGCAAGGACGACACGATCTTCGCCAAGCGCGACGGCAAGATCGTCTTCGCGCGGAGCGGCGGCCGGCGGATCATCACCGTCGGCTAAAGCGACGACATCGGCCGGCTTCAGCGACCGCGTTCGCATCCACGTGGAGGGTGGACGCGGCGGCGACGGCGCGCTCAGCTTCCGCCGTGAGAAGTACGTGCCGAAAGGCGGACCCGACGGCGGTGACGGGGGTCGCGGGGGAGACGTCGTAATCGTCTCCGACCCAGAGCTGCGCGATCTCTCAGGCTTCCGTTCGAAGCAGCACTTGAAGGCCGGCAAGGGCATGCCGGGACGCGGCTCGAACAAGCATGGGGCGAACGGCGACGACGTCGAGCTGCTCGTCCCCGCTGGCACGCAGGTGCTTGATGCCGAAGGTCGTCTGCTGGCCGATCTCACGCGGCCGGGCGGACGCGTCGTCGCCGCCCGCGGCGGCGCCGGCGGACGAGGGAACCGCCGTTTCGCGACGCCCTCCCGACGGGCGCCTCGCTTTGCCGAGACGGGACTCCCGGGTGAGGAAGCCTGGCTCGAGCTTCGTCTGAAGCTGCTTGCGGACGCGGCGCTCGTGGGCATGCCGAACGCCGGCAAGTCCTCTCTGTTGCGCCGGATCTCGAACGCGAAGCCGAAGGTCGCCGAGTATCCGTTCACGACCCTCGCGCCGGTGCTCGGGACCGTGGACGCGGCGGACGGCCGCCAGGTGACCGTGGCGGACGTACCGGGACTGATCGAAGGTGCGAGCGAGGGTGCGGGGCTCGGGCACGAGTTTCTGGCGCACCTCGAGCGCGCGCGTCTGCTCGTGCACGTGATCGACGTCTCCGCGGGCGACCCGGCGCAGCTCTTCGACGCGATCGACCGCGAGCTCTCCGCCTACGGCGCAGAGCTCGAGCGCCGGCCGCAGATCGTCGTCTTGAACAAGATCGACCTGGGCGAGGCGGAGTTCTCGCCGACAGACGAGCGCGTGCTCCGGACGGTGAAGACGTCCGCCGCCACGGGCGAGGGGATCGACGAGCTCAAGGAGGCGCTCTTCGGGGTGATTCCGGAGCCGGAGCCCGTGCAAGAGTCGGAGGCCGTGGATTTCCTCGTCTACCGGCCGCGACCGTCACGCGCGTCGTTTCGGATCCTGCGCACCGACCGCGGATTTCGCGTCACGGGCCGTCCCCCGAGCGACGAGGAGCTGGAAGAGGCGCTCCGCGCGGCCGGTGCCAAGCCGGGAGACGAGGTCGAGGTGAGCGAGCTGTGAAGGCGGTTCTCGGCGGCATCTTCGATCCCCCGCACAACGGCCACGTCGCGCTCGCGAAGGCGGCACTCGAGCGCTTCGAGCCGGAGGAGTTGATCGTGCTCGTCGCGGCGGCGCCGGGCCACCGCGACGTCATCGCCGACGCGAACGCGCGGTTCCGTCTCGCCGAGGTGGCCTTCTCGGAGCTTCCGCGCACCCGGGTCGTTCTCGACGAGAACGCATACACCGTCGACGCCGTCCGCGGCGGCCGCTTCGGCGACGCCCTGTTCGTCGTCGGCGCGGACGAAGGTGCCGCGTTTCCGAAGTGGAAGGATCCCGACGGGGTGCTCGAGTGGGTTCGCCTGGCGGTCGGGACACGCTCGGCGTACGAGCCTCCGGAGCTGGCGCGCTACGGGGATCGCGTGATCCGTTTCGAGCTCGACTCCCCTGACATCTCCTCGAGCGAGGTTCGTCGTCGTGCCGTCGCCGGCGAGCCGCTCGACGGCCTCGTTCCCCCGTCCGTCCTCGCTGAGATTCAAAGGAGTGCCCTGTACCGGGGCTACACTTAACGCGGCCCCAGAAAGGACTGCTGCAGACCTGACTTCACTCGACCAAGCCCGCCGCATCGCCGGCCTCGCCCAGGAGAAGCTGGCCAAGGACGTCGTCATCCTGGACATGCGGCCGGTGTGTAGCTACACCGACTACTTCGTTCTCTGCTCGGGTCAAAACCCACGCCAGACCAAGGCGATCTGGGACGAGGTGCACGAGCGGCTGAAGCACGACGAGGAGCGCGCCCTGCCGCAGGCGGTCGAGGGCGCGACCGAGGGCCGCTGGATCGTGGGCGACTACCTCGACGTCGTGCTGCACGTCTTTACGCCCGATGCTCGTGAGTACTACTCGCTCGAGGATCTCTGGGGGGACGTGCCCTCGATCGAGCTCGCGTCCGTAACCGCCTAGTCCGTTACGGATACGTTGTCCGATCGGAAAACTAAACTGATCCGTGATGCTCACTCCGGATCAGAAAGGCTCGATCGCCGAGCTGGCTGTCGTCTATCACGCGGCTCGCCTTGGAGTAGGCGTTTGCCTCCCGCTGACCGACGGCCATCGATACGACCTCATCTTTGATCTAGATGGGCGTCTTCTGCGCGTCCAGTGCAAATACGCGCGCCGACGCGAAGACGTGCTTATCGTCGTGTGCCGCTCGTGCCGGCGGACCAACGACGGATATCTCCGGCGAACGTACACGGCCGACGAGGTGGACCTTCTTGCCGCATATTGCCCGGAGCTCGATCGCTGCTACCTCTTAACTCCGGAGATGTTCGCCGGCCGTGCAACAGTGCAACTCCGGCTCGCTCCTTCTCGAAACAATCAGCAGCGGCGCATAAATTGGGCCGAGTCGTTCGAATTCGAAGCTACACTTCGGCAACCACAAGGGGCCGTAGCTCAGCTGGGAGAGCGATGCGCTGGCAGCGCATAGGGCACGGGTTCGAGTCCCGTCGGCTCCATCACTACACCTCCTTGACCCAGTCGCGGGTCAAATAGAGCCAGAACGCCAGGCCCGCGTAGCGTCCGTAGCGGCGGAAGCGCCTCGCGATCTGGTCGTCGGTCGCCTTTCGCCCATTCAGGCTCGCGTACTTCGGACGCGTCCACGAGTCGAGAATCAGGCGCGAGTAGCGGCCGAGCAACATCAGCATGTGAGCAGTCGCGTACGGGCCGACGCCCGGAAGCGCGATCAAGCGCTCCGCAATCTCGTCTTCGGGCAACTCGGGATCGTTGAGCGCCTCGAGATCGATGGTGCCCTCGGCAACCGCGCCGGCGAGCGTCTTGAGGTAAGAGCCCCGGTAGCCCGCGCGCACGACGTCGCGATAGAACGAGTCATCCGCGTCGGCCATCGCAGCCGGCGTCGGAAACGCCCGCCCCCACGGCCCGTCGGGCCGCGGGCCTGCGGCACGCTCGCCGAGATGTTCCACGAGCGCGCCAACCATGCGCTGGGTCGCCGACCAGGCGCAGTTGGTCGTGCAAATCGTCTTCACGGCGTCCTCGAACACGGTCGGGCTGCGCACCATTCGGCCCGCCCCCGCGGCTACCCACGACAGCTCTGGATCCGTTGCGACCGCGGCATAGAACGCGGAGAGGTCTTCGTCGAGCCGCAGTACGTGTCGCACCCGCTCGAGCACCTGCTCGGCCTGCCGTGCCGAGGGGCGTGGCCCGCGAGCCGAGACGAGCGCGCTGCCGGTTTGACTCGGCGCGACCACGACCGTCCGCGGGCGTCCGCGATCGAGTCGCACGGTCGTCTCGAGCGTCCACGCATCCTCGTCTAGCCGCATCGGCGGCAGGTCCGCGAGCCCGTGCGAGGAGATGGTGCGCCGAAAGTCGACCGGCTCGCCGCCGGCACCGGTGAGCCGAAGCTCGGCCTGCCATGGCGAGGTCACGCGTCTACTGCCTCCTATGCTCGTGGCGCCAAGTGACCGGTGTTAGACTATTGCCGGTTACGTAACTGGTCAAATTGATTCACCGGTTATGAAGGCGCAGGCCGAGCTCGTCAGAGACTTCGTGAACACGCTCGAGCTCGACGAACAGATCGAGCGTCTCGGTACGCCTGCTCAGCTGCGGGCGTGGCTTGCGGAGCGCGAGCTGATCGGCGCCCGCGCGGAGGTGACGCGAACGGACCTACGCAGGGCCAGAGAGGTTCGCGAGGCGCTTCGAAGCCTCATGCTCGCGAACAACGGTCTCGCGGTCGACACCCGTCGTGCTGCGCGCACGATCGATCGTGCGGCGGGGCGGGCCGGAGTAAGACTTCGATTCTCGGATCGGGCCGCAGCCCGGCTGGAGCCCGACCGCCGCACAGGAGTCGACGCGGCCCTGGGCACGCTCCTCGGCCAGGTCGCCGAGCTGATGACGGAGGGCAGCTGGGCAAGGCTGAAGGCTTGTCGTGCCGACGATTGCCGGTGGGCGTTCTACGACCAGGCCAAGAATCTGTCCCGGGCGTGGTGCTCGATGCAGGTCTGCGGCAACCGGGAGAAGGCGCGTGTCTACCGCCGCCGTCACGCGCGGTAGCTATCGCGACGGCGTCCGGGCCGCCGCCCCGATCCTGCCGGCGGCCGCCCTGTTCGGCGCCTCGTTCGCCGTCCTCGCGCGGGCGGCCGACTTCGACCCTGTCGCGGCCGTCGTGATGTCGGCCACGACCTTCGCCGGCTCCGCCCAGTTCGCCGCGGCCTCGATCCTCGACGACGGCGGGGGCGTGGCGGCCGCGATCGCCGCCGCGATCCTGCTCAACGCGCGCTATGCGGCAATCAGCATCTCTGTGGGCCAGCTCTTCCGCGGGCTTCCGTGGCGTCGGGCTGCGGAGGCCCAGCTGATCGTCGACGAATCCTGGGCGCTGTCGAGCCGAGGTGAGGGGCGGTTCGATCGACTGGTGCTGCTCGGGGCCGGCGCCGCGCTGTGGGTCGCCTGGACCGGCGGCACCGCCGTCGGCGCGCTCGTCGGCGAGACGATCGGCGACCCGAACGCGCTCGGCCTCGACGGAGCGTTTCCCGCACTCTTCTTCGCTTTGCTCTTAGCTCAGCTGACCGGGCGCTACCAGCGCCTTGCTGGGCTCGGCGGTGCCGCCATCGCGCTTGTGCTGATTCCCATCACATCGCCCGGGGTGCCTGTGATCGCCGCCTGCGCGGCCTGCGCGATCGGCTGGTGGCGACGATGAGCGCGACCTGGTTGGCCGTGCTCGTGGTCGGACTCGCAACCGTGGCGCTGAAGGCGACGGGGCCGGTGCTCGTCGGCGGCCGCGAGCTTCCCGACTGGCTGATGAACGTCGTCTCGCTCTTCGCGCCGGCGCTGCTTGCCGCGCTCGTGATTACCCAGGCGTTCGCCGACGGAGAGCGACTCGTTCTCGATCCCCGCGCCGCCGGCCTCGGGGCGGGTGCGGTCGCTGCCGTTCTGCGCGCGCCGCTCGCGCTCGTGATCGTGATCGCGGCGGCGGCGACCGCGTTGGTGCGCGCGCTCTAGGGTCGCGCTCTAAAGTCGGCGCGTGTCGATTCTGGGCGTCGACGTCGGCGGGACGTTCACCGACGCCGTCCTTCTGGCGGACGGCCGTCTGAGAACCGCCAAGGTGCCGACGCAGCGGCGTCAGGAACGCTCCGTCCTTGCTGCGGTGAGGGCGCTCGGAGCAGAGGGGATCGAGCGCTTTCGTCATGGCACGACGGTCGCCACGAACGCCCTGCTGGAACGCAAGGGCGCGAAGACAGCGTTCGTCGGCACGGCCGGCTTCGAGCATCTGCTCCACCTCCGCCGGCAGAATCGCGCGGAGCTGTATCGATTGTGCGCGCAGCACCCAGAGCCGCTCGTCCCGCTCGAGCGCTGCTTCGGCGTCAGAGGCCGGATGGGGCCGGAAGGCGAACTCGAACCGCTCGACCTCGCCTCGTTGCCGGACCTCGAGGCCGAAGCAGTCGCGATCTGCCTGCTCTTCTCCTTTCGCGATCCGAGCCATGAGCACGCGTTGGCGAAGGAGCTTCGGCGACGCTTGCCGAGCGCGCGGGTCGTCGCCTCACACGAGGTGGCGCCCGAGTTCCGGGAGTACGAGCGCGCCTCGACTGCGGCCGTCGATGCCTACCTGGGGCCGGTCGTCACCGGTTACCTGGAGGCTCTCGCGGACGCGGTCGAGGCCGAGGGCCTACCGAGCCCGCTCGTGATGCGCTCGTCCGGCGGTGTGGTCGACGTGCGCGAGGCCGCGGCGCACCCGGCGCTCGCGCTCGTGTCGGGCCCGGCCGCCGGGGCTATCGGAGCGGCGGCCGTCGCCCGGCGGGCTGGCTTCGACGACGCGATCTCGTTCGACATGGGCGGTACCTCGACTGACGTCTGCCTGATCGAGGGAGGAGAGGCGGCGCGGACCGGGGGACGCTCGGTCGGTGGGCTGCCACTCCTCCTGCCGATGCTCGATCTCCACACGGTGGGCGCCGGCGGCGGCTCGATCGTGTGGCGCGACAGCGGCGGAGCCGTGCGGATCGGGCCCGAGAGCGCCGGGGCCGATCCAGGCCCCGCGTCCTATGGCCGCGGCGGCGTCCGCCCGACGGTGACCGACGCCAATCTGCTCCTTGGCCGGCTGCCCGGACGGCTTCCGGGCGGGTTCGTGTTGGACGCGGAAGCGGCTGCGCGCGCACTCGAAGGGTTCGCGCCGCAGGACACGATTGCTGCGGCCAACGCAGAGATGCTGCGGGCGCTTCGGGTGGTCTCCGTCGAACGCGGTCGCGATCCGCGTGATTTCGCGCTGGTTGCGTTCGGCGGCGCGGGACCGCTGCACGCGTGCGCGCTCGCCGAGGAGCTGGAGATCCAGACCGTGCTCGTGCCCGCGGCCGCGGGTGTCCTCTCGGCGCTCGGTCTCGTGGCCAGCGACGAGCGTCGCGACCGCGTCGAGCCATACGTGCGTCCGCTGCGGGACGTCGCGGGGCTGCCAAGCGAGGGCGAGGCCGATGTGCGCTATGCGGGACAGTCGTTCGAGCTGACCGTCCCGCTCGGCGGCGACCTCGAGGAGGCGTTCCACCGCGCGCACGAGGAGCGGTACGGCTACGCAGACCGGGCTCGGGAGGTCGAATTGGTCGCCGTTCGGACCGCGGAGGTGCGACCGGGGCCGACGGTGCGCATGCCGGGGGCGGAGCCGCTCCGGGCGGAGGGCCCGCGGGTGCTCGAGCTCGAAGGCGCCACCTGCTGGCTTCCCCCTGGGTGGGTGGGGGTTAGGGATGGAGATAGCACGCTGACGCTCACGAGAGTGTGACGAGAGCGTGAATATCGAGCTACAAGTTCTCGGCAGCGCTCTTCGTTCCATCGCCGAGGAGATGGGCGCAGCACTCGTCCGCTCGGCGTTCTCGGCCAACATCAAGGAACGCCGCGACTGCTCGACCGCGCTTTTCGACCGCAGCGGACGCATGATCGCCCAGGCCGAGCACATTCCCGTCCACCTGGGCGCGATGCCCGACGCAGTCGCGGCGGTCATCGAGCACGACCCGGGCCCCGACGAGGTCTTCGTCCTCAACGACCCCTTCACGGGCGGCACGCACCTCCCCGACATCACGCTCGTCTCGCGGACGGAGGTCGGTTTCGCCGCCTCGCGGGCGCACCACGCCGACGTCGGCGGCGCCGAGCCCGGCAGCCTGCCTGCCGATTCGACGCGGCTCGAGCAGGAGGGCGTCGTGATCCCGCCGACCCGACTCGACGAGGCCACGCTCGACGGCCTGGTGAAGCAGATGCGCAATCCCGAGGAGCGCCGCGGCGATCTGCGAGGCCAGCTCGCGGCGCAGGCGCTTGCCGCGCGGCGCATCGGCGAGCTCTGTGCGCGTCGCGGTCGAGGCCGCGTCGAGCAGGCGATGGAGAAGCTCCACGCATACTCCGAGCGCCGCGTCCGCACGGCCCTCGCGCGCCTTCCCAACGGCCGCTACGAGGCGGTCGACTACCTCGAAGCATCCGACGGCGACCTCGAGCTGCACGCGGCGGTAACGATCTCGGGCGACGAGATCGAGCTCGACTTCGCCGGCACGGCGCCGCAGCATGCCGGCAACCTCAACTGCCCGCTCGCGGTCACGCGCTCGGCGTGCTTCTTCGTCGTCCGCTGCATCACCGACCCCGACGTGCCGGCCTCGGGCGGGGCGTTCGCGCCCGTAAGCGTGCGCGCGCCGGAGGGCTCACTCGTCAACGCACGTCCGGGTGCGGCCGTCGCTGCGGGGAATGTCGAGACGTCGAGCCGCATCGTCGACGTGCTCTTCCTCGCGCTCGCCAAGGCCCTCGACGTTCCCGCCCAAGGCCAGGGCACGATGAACAACGTCACGCTCGGCAACGAGCGCTTCACGTATTACGAGACGATCGGCGGCGGCCAGGGCGCATGCCCAGACGCACCGGGGCCGTCAGCAGTCCACGTCGCCATGTCGAACACGCTCTCGACGCCGACCGAGGCGCTCGAACTCTCCTACCCGCTCCGCGTCGAGCGCCATGAGCTTCGCGCGGGCTCCGGGGGCGCCGGGCTTCACCGAGGCGGCGACGGCGTCGTCAGGGAATTGCGCGCGCTCGAGGCCTGCCGCCTGTCCGTGATCAGCGAGCGCCGGCGACGCGGCCCGCAAGGCGCACGGGGCGGACTGCCGGGCGCGCCAGGCCGCAATCTGCTGAACGGAAAGGAGCTTCCAGCCAAGGCCACGTGTGCCCTCGAGCCCGGCGACCTGCTGCGAATCGAGACGCCCGGCGGCGGCGGATTCGGCGTACACTGACCGCCCTCATGCTCTGGGAGTTCCTTTTCATGATGGTGATCCTGAAGATCCCCATCGTGTACCTCTGCCTCGTCGTCTGGTGGGCGGTCAAGGCGGAGCCGAGCCCGCCGCAGGAGGCCGCGCTGATCCCGGCTGTCCCGGAGATCGAACCGCGTCCGTCCTGGCAGCCGAGGCGGCGGCCGCGACGGCCGCGCGGGGGGCCGCAGCGTTCGCACGCCCGTAGGACGACCCGAGCCCTCGCTTGAGCGCCCCGCCGGTCACGCGCGACCGACCGGCCGACGCTGTTGCCGGTCTTCTCGCCGCATGCTCGATCTTCGCGAGCCTCGTGGCGCTCGCCTACCGCCCGGCCCGCGTCACTCCCTTCACGATGGCGATCGCGCTCCTCGCGGTCGCGATCGGAGGGCGGCACGCCCGTCTCTCGGCCTTCGCGCTGGCCGTGGCCACGGTCTGCTTCGCCGTGGGGATGACGATCGCCGTCCTGACCGAGAACCCGCTCTTTTGACCCCTCCGCGGGAGGAGCCCGCGGTGCTAGAACAAACATGAGCCAATGAGCGAGGTCGACGGCCTCAACACCGGTTTTGCGCAGTTCCTGCTCGAGGAGTACCTCGAGAATCCCGAGGCGGTCCCCGACGAGTGGCGCGCGCTGTTCGAAAGCGGCGACTCCGAGCTCGTCGCCAGCCATCCCGGGCTCTCGCGCCTGCTCGCCGCGCTGCGCGAGGACGGCGACGGCCAGGTGACCGCGCCCGCCGCGCCCACGGAGCCGGCCCCGGCCCCCGCGCCGCCCGCCGTGGAAGTCGACGAGACGCTGCTCGCCGGCATCGCCGCCGCGATGTCGCTGGTCAAAGCCCTGCGCACCCACGGCCATCTGGCCGCCCGGCTCGATCCGCTCGGCTCGGAGCCGGTCGGCGATCCGGCGCTCGAGCCGGAGCGGCTGGTGCCGCCGCTGACGCCGGAGCTCCAGGCGCGGATCCCCGCTCGACTGCTGCGGGTCGCCGTCCCGGGCGAGACGCTCGCTGACGTGCTCCCGCGGCTGCAAGAGACCTATTGCGGAACGATCGCGTACGAGATCGAGCACATCTCCGACCACGAGCAGCGGGTCTGGCTCCGCGCGGCGATCGAGTCCGGCCGCTACCGGGAGGAGTTCCCGGCCGAGGAGAAGCGGGCGCTCCTGAAGCGGCTCTCGCGCGTCGAGGCCTTCGAGCGGTACCTGCGCCGCGCCTTCTTCGGTCAGAAGCAGTTCTCGATCGAAGGCCTGGACGCGATGGTGCCGATGCTGGACGAGACGATCGGATTGGCGGCCGACGCGGGGGCTCACGAGGTCGTGCTCGGGATGGCGCATCGCGGGCGACTGAACGTGCTCGCGCACACGCTCGGCCTGCCGTATGAGTCGATCCTGCGCGAGTTCGAGGGCGAGCGCACGATCGACGCCGCCGTCACCGCGACGCCCGAGGGCGGCACGGGCGACGTCAAGTATCACCTCGGTGCCGAAGGCACCCGCGCGACCGAGGCCGGCGAGATCACGGTGACGCTGGCCGCGAACCCGAGCCACCTCGAGGCCGTCGATCCCGTCGTCGAGGGGAGAACGCGCGCCGAGCAGGCCGACCGTTCCTCGCGCACCGGGCTGGCCGATGCGACCGTGGCGATGCCGATCCTGATCCACGGCGACGCCTCCTTCCCCGCCCAGGGGATCGTCGCCGAGACGCTCAACCTCGCCGCCCTGCCCGGTTACTCGACCGGCGGGACGCTGCACCTGATCGCGAACAACCAGATCGGCTTCACGACCGACCCGGTGCAGGGGCGCTCGACGCGCTACTCGAGCGACCTTGCTAAGGGCTTCGACTTCCCGATCGTCCACGTGAACGCCGACGACGCCGAAGCATGCATCGCGGCGGTCCGGCTCGCGAACGCGTACCGGAAGCGCTTCGGCCGCGACGTCGTCATCGACCTGGTCGGCTACCGGCGCCACGGCCACAACGAGCAGGACGAGGCCGCCTACACCCAGCCCTTGATGGCCGCGCTGATCGAGGAGCAGCCGACGGTGCGGGAGCAATATGCGGCGCGGCTCGTCGCCGACGGCGTGGTCACGGAGGAGGAAGCCGAGCAGATGGTTCGCGAGGTCGATGCCGAGCTGAAGGAGGCGCACGAGCGGCTGAAGGCCTCGTTCGGCGGCGACGGGGAGGGCCACGACGGCCGCATCCCGTTCTCCGCCGACGCGGAGGTCGAGACGGCCGTACCGGATGAGCGCCTGCGCACGCTGAACGGGGAGCTTCTGCGCGCGCCCGAGGGCTTCACCGTCCATCCCAAGCTCGCCAAACAGCTCGAGCGACGGACGGACGCGCTCGCGGAGGGTGGGATCGACTGGGGTCAGGCCGAGGCGCTCGCGTTCGCCTCGCTGCTCGTCGAGGGGATCCCGATCCGCCTGACCGGTCAGGACACCGAGCGCGGCACGTTCTCGCACCGCCACCTCGTCCTGCACGACGCGAAGACGGGCCAGGCGTACACGCCGATGCAAAACCTCGAGGACGCGACCGCCTCCTTCGAGCTCCACAACTCGCCGCTGTCCGAGGCCGCCGCGGTCGGGTTCGAGTACGGCTATTCGATCTCCGCGCCCGAGACGCTCGTCCTCTGGGAGGCGCAGTTCGGCGACTTCGTCAACGGGGCGGAGGTGATCGTCGACCAGTTCATCGTCGCCGGGCTGTCCAAGTGGGGCCAGACTTCACGGCTCACGCTGTTGCTTCCCCACGGATACGAGGGGAACGGCCCCGAGCACTCCAGCGCCCGGCTGGAGCGGTTCCTCCAGCTGGCGGCGCAGGAGAACATCCGCATCGTCAACTGCACCACCGCCGCTCAGTACTTCCATCTGCTCCGGCGTCAGGCGCTGGACGCGACCGCGCGGCCGCTCGTCGTGATGACGCCGAAGGGGCTGCTGCGGCTGAAGCAGGCCTCCTCGACACTGGACGAGCTCTCCGAAGGCGCGTTTCGGCCGCTGCTCGACGATCCGGACGCCGATCGCGACGCCGTGCGGCGCCTCGTCCTCTGCCAGGGCAAGGTCTACTACGACATCGTCGGCCACGAGGCGCACGAGGCGGCACCCGAGACCGCCGTCGCCCGCCTCGAGCAGCTCTACCCGTTCCCGGTCAAGGCGGCTGCGGAGCTGCTGCGGGCGTACCCAAGGCTCGAAGAGGTGGTCTGGACCCAGGAGGAGCCGCAGAACATGGGCGCCTGGCGCGCGATCCGGCACCGCCTCGAGGAGGCGCTACCCGAGGGGGTCGAGCTCCGCTATGTCGGCCGCCCGTGGCGCGCGAGCCCGAGTGAGGGTTACCCGACCGCCCACCTGCGCGAGCAGGACCGGATCGTCAGGGAAGCGCTTACCTGAGCCCGGCCAGGACGCGGTCGAGCGTCTGTTCGTTGGGCGCCGCGCCGTCGAATCGAGGCGCACGTCGGAAGATCTCTGCCGCAGCTTTGTGAAACCCGGTAGGTAGCCCCGCGGCCGCGAAGGTGGCGGCGATCTCCTCCATCTCGCCGGCGAACCGCCAGCCCTTGGCGGCGGCCGACCGCGCGGCGCTCAGCGAGCGGCCGGGCAGCTCCGGCACGGACTCGCTCCACTCGTCCAAGAGCGGCGTTTCGATGCCTTCGGCGCGCGCGAGCTCGCGGATCGAAAGCAGCAGCGCCGCGGTCCCTTTCGACCAGGCCGAGTAGGCCAGCTTCAGCGCCGATGCCGCTCCCGGCTCGTCCGAGACGACCCGCGCGTCGACCGGCGTGCCGCGGAACAGCTCGGCGACGGCGTCCGCGCCTCCGCCGGCGAGATAGAGCCGGGTCTCGGCGTCCCGTGGCGGCGGGCCGATGATCCCGCCGTCGACGAAGCGGGCGCCGCCGGCCTCTACCTCTGCGGCAATTGCCCGCGCGGTCGTGGGCGAGATGGCGTTGGCATCGACGAACACGCCTCGAAAGCCGACGACCGAGCGGGCCACGTTCGCGGCCGCGTGGGGCGGGCAGACGGACAGGATCACGTCACTTTCCTGCGCCAACTCGTCCACGGTCGCTGCGTCGCGGAGGCCGGCCTCCTCCGCCCGCCCGGCCGTCGCCGCGCTCCGACCCGACGAGGCCCACACGACGTCATGGTCCCGATCGTGGAGCGCTGCTCCGAGCGCCGCACCCATCTCGCCCGGATGCAGCAGCCCGATTCGCGCCATGAAGAGCTAGCGCCGCCGCCGCCGGCGCCTCATCACCTCGGCGGCAACCCGCGGTCCGTGCCTGCGCACCTGCTGTCGGATTCTCTTTCGGTGCTGCGGTGGAATGCGGCGCCAGATGTCCCACGCGGTCAGTGCGACGCCGAGTGGTCCGGCCCTGCGAGTTAGAAGACGGCGGAAGCGGGGCATGTTGCAATCCTAACCAGGGAGGGCTTGATCTAGCCCACGGGGTCGTTACAATCCGCCGCCGACCCCTGACCGCCCCAGTTCTGTCGGGAGGAGGACTATGCCGGTAGACACCACGACGCTGTTTTCGCAAGTCATTCAGGACCATCTCGAGCTGAAGGAGAAGAACGCCGACCTCGATCAGGACCTTCCGCTCGAGCGATACCGCACCGAAGATCCGTTCGAGAACCATCCGCTGTTCAAGACCGAGGAGCAGGCCCGCCTCGAGGAGACGATGGGCGGCGAGGAGCCGGCCGTTGCGATCGAGGCGAACGTGCTCAAGTGGCCGGGCGAGGAGGAGGAGGTCGTCGCCGAGCCGGAGCTCGAGGCGCACGACAGCCTCTGGGGCCGCTCCCGCGACTTCGACTGGGGCGACTAGAACTCCGCAAATTGCGGCCTCGGCCGCCGGTTTTGGACTAGTTTCGACCCGTCCAGGGCGGGTAGCCTCCTGCGGACGAAAACAAAGCCAAGGGAGTGGGACGTATGAATCTCTTGCTCGCAGGAGCATTCGGGGCAGCGCTCGCGTACTTCTTCGACAGGGACAACGGCAACCGCCGCCGCAAGATGGCGGTCGACCGGGTGGGCGGCTTCTTGCGCCGCCGCGGCCGCGAAGCTGCACGGGCGGGCCGCGGCGTGGCCGCCGAGGCCTACGGCGCGAGGCAGAAGGCGAAGCACCTGAGGGAAGAAGAGAAGCCGCAGCCCGACGACGTCACGCTGGCGCGCAAGGTCGAGACCGAGATCTTCAGGGGCGCCGACGTGCCGAAGGGCCAGATCAACGTCAACGCCGAGGACGGCGTCGTCTACCTCCGCGGCGAGGTCGAACAGCCCGACCTGATCAAGGATCTCGAAGCGAAGGCGCGCAACGTCCAGGGTGTGCTCGGCGTCGAGAACTTGCTTCACGCACCCGGGCAGGAAGCGCCGGCCAAATCCGAGTAGCGTCGGGTCGACAACCTAGAGTTCGGCGGCATGGAGGCCGAAAGCTGCTTGCGCTGCGGCGCCGAGACGGAATGGCGCCATGGGACTTGGCAGTGTCCGCGCTGCCGGTTCAAGCTCGGCTGCTGCGAGGGCGACGATCCGGCCGCCTGCGAGCCGCCTACTGCGGCGGGGCGGCCGGCGGGGGCGGAGGCGGCGGCTTGACGGGACGCGTGCGCACGAAGATCGCCGTCGTCGAGGCTCGGCAGTTGTTGCGCTCGCTGCTCTCCGGCACCTTCCGCGTGGCATCCGCGCACACGATCACGAAGTACGTCGCGGGGATCGTCGGCACCCGGACGACGAGGTTCGCCGTCCCGCGCGAGCGCTTGCCCGCGCGTAGGGCGGGCACCGCCCGGCTGCCCGCGAAGGAGTCGTTCGCGCTCCTCGTCCGGTCGCGCGAGAAGTAGTAGCGGGTCGTCGATCGCCGCGCCGTTGCGGCCCCGCGATTGCGCACCGTGTCCGCGAGGGAGAACGTCACGCCCGGCTGGGAGGCCGCGGGCGGCTGCGACAGCGACGCTTCGACCAAGTCGGCTCGACCGCCTTGGAGCGAAGACCAGGCGGGAACCGCTGTCGCGGCCAGGAGGGGCGCGACAAGCAGCGCACGTTTTCGCACGATGAAAAATTCTGCCCGATAATGCAGCCCTGCAAACCCTCCATTCACCGGCATCTCGGGGCGATCGCGCGACCCCTTCGGACGCACCCGACGTCCGCCTGATCGGCATTCGCAAGACCTACGGCGACGTCGTCGCCGTCGACGGAGTCGACCTCGAGATCCAGACGGGTGAGTTCTTCACGCTGCTGGGCCCGTCCGGGTCCGGCAAGACGACGACGCTGCGGCTGATCGCCGGCTTCGAGCGCCCGGACGAGGGCCGCATCGAGCTCGCCGGCCGCGACGTCGGGCGTCTGCCCCCATATGCGCGCGACGTGAACACGGTCTTCCAGGACTACGCGCTCTTCCCACACATGAGCGTGGCGCAGAACATCGGCTACGGGCTGCGCGTGAAGGGGATCCCGCGAGGTGAGCGGCGTGCCCGCGTGGAGGAGACGCTGAACATCGTGCGGCTCCCGGGCCTCGGCGACCGCAAGCCCTCGCAGCTCTCGGGGGGCCAGCGCCAGCGCGTTGCGCTCGCGCGTGCGCTGATCAACCGGCCGCGCGT
The DNA here is from genome assembly GCA_044870105.1 of Gaiellaceae bacterium. Taxonomy (GTDB): domain Bacteria; phylum Actinomycetota; class Thermoleophilia; order Gaiellales; family Gaiellaceae; genus JBKPFU01. The sequence continues at coordinate 18,138 of JBIOYJ010000104.1, forward strand.
GTTGCTTCTCGACGAGCCACTCGGGGCTCTCGATCTCAAGCTTCGCCAGGAGATGCAGGTCTTTCTCAAGCGGCTCCAGACCGAGCTCGGAACCGCTTTCATCTACGTCACGCACGACCAGGAAGAGGCGCTGACGATGAGCGACCGGCTCGCGGTCTTCAACCACGGCCGGGTGGAGCAGATCGGCACTCCCGCGGACGTCTACGAACACCCGGCGAACGAGTTCGTCGCGGGCTTCGTGGGCGTCTCGAACGTCATCGAGCGCGACGGACGGACGCTGACGGTCCGCCCGGAGAAGATTCGCCTCTCCGCCGATGGCGCGCAGCCCGAGCGAGGAACGCATGTCGAGCGTGGCCGCGTACGGGACGTGGTCTACGTCGGCATGGTTACGCGCTACATCGTCGAGCTGGACGACGGCGGGGAGCTCGTCGTCATCCGCCAGAATCTGGAGACTTCCTCCACCGAGGCGCTCGACGCTCGCGGGCGTAGGGTTGTCCTCGAGTGGCGCCCAGAACACGGACTCGCAATCGACCGGGGGGAAACGGAGGAAAGTTCATGAAGCAGGTGTGCAGGAGCACCGTCGGCTGGGCGGCCCTCGCCCTGCTGACGGCGGCGCTCGCCGTCCTCGCCGCCGGCTGCGGCGGGAACGGCGGCGGCAAGAGCGGCAAGGGCGGCAAGGAGAAGAACTTGCCGACGAAGATCGGCCCTGGCGAGGGCTCCCTGAGCCTGGTCGCCTGGGAGGGCTACGCCCAGGACCAGTGGGTGAAGCCGTTCACGCAGAAGACGGGCTGCGTCGTCCACCGCAAGTACGCGGGCTCCTCGGACGAGATGGTCACCCTTATGCGGCAGGGTGGCGGCAGCCAGTACGACCTGGTGTCCGCGTCCGGCGACGCGAGCCTGCGCCTCATCCGCGGCAAGGACGTGCAGCCGGTCAACCCGGACCTGATTCCGGACTACGACAACTTCATCGACGAGCTCAAGTCGCCGTCGCACAACACGATCGACGGCGTCCACTACGGGATCTCTCTCCAGTGGGGGCCGAACACGCTCCTCTACAACACGAAGAAGGTGAAGCCGGCGCCCACGAGCTGGGCGGCGATCTACGACAAGAAGTACAAGGGCCAGGTCACGGTCCCGGACAACCCGATCCAGATCGCCGACGCCGCGCTCTATCTCTCCAAAACCAAGCCCGACCTGGGGATCGAGGATCCGTACGAGCTGACCGCCGACCAGCTCGAGGCGGCGGTCACGCTGCTGAAGCAGCAGCGGCCGCTGATCAAGAAGTACTGGTCGCTGGCCTCGGACGAGATCGATCTGTTCAAGAACGAAGACGCGATCATCGGCGCTTCCTGGCCGTACCAGACGAACACGCTCCAAGCGGACAAGGTGCCCGTCAAGGACCTGATCCCGAAAGAGGGAGCGACCGGCTGGGCAGACACGTGGATGCTGTCCGCCAAGTCCAAGCATCCGAACTGCGCCTACGAGTGGATGAAGTGGGTCTCGACGCCGAA
>JBIOYJ010000105.1:0-4201 GCA_044870105.1 Gaiellaceae bacterium
AACAGACCTATCCACGGCCGTGACCTCCTCCTTACCATGCGCTCCAGCCGGCAACTGGTCGCAACCCACGGCAACCGATTTCGCTTGGTTCTGCGGTTTCGACGCGCCGGTGACTTGCGGCTGGTTGCGAGTGATTGCACCCGCTGGGCTCCATAAAGGCTCCATCCTCGGAATCGGCGCCGACCGATTCTGCGCGAGCCGCGACGCGATAAAAGGTCCGCGGAGCTGGCCCGCCCTGCTACTCAGAGGCCGCCATTTTGCGCGCCTTCTGCCTCCGCATGTAGCGAGGCCGTGGCTGCGCCGCGCAGATCCGCTGCCGACGACTCGTAGCGAAACTCGTTGATGAACGAGTTCCGGCCGCGGGTCTCAAAGTTCCAGACGCCGCGGTACCGAACCATCTCCGAGCGCGCTTGACGGAGGCCCTGCGGTACAGCCATGAAAGGGGCGTCCGTGAAGAACGTTGGGTCTTCGCCCGTCTCCTCGCCCAGCTCTTCCACTTGCATCTCCAGGGCATCGCGAACCTCGATGCGGCGACCGCCGTCGCTCTTGTCGAAGACGATCGAGGTCGCGATCACGCCTGCCACCTCGCCGACGAGCGGGGCGAGGCTCGCGAAGTGACCGCCCGCCTGGCCGCTGAAGATTGCCTGCAGCGCGGCCGCCTGGTCGGCATCGGCTCGCTCGTCGAGGTACAGAACGACCTTCCAGTTACCGTCCTGCATTTGCTTGGACGAGTGGACCGCCATCGCGACACTCAGGCCCGCGAGGTCGACGCCGTCCATCTCGCCGCGCGCGATGTGCCACGCGAAGAAGTTGTCGCAGAAGTCCTCAGTCGCAGGGTTCAGGAAGATGCAGGGGCAGCTCACCGTGCAGCTGCACGCGTCGAAGTAGTCACCCTCGATCCAGTACGCCATCGCGAACCCCCTTTCGAGCTGCGTAGCGGTGGCCACGAGCCACCTTACTGCGCGTGCCGCGCCGCGTGAAGAGACGCGGTGTCCCGGCCAGGACGGCTTCAACGCCCCCCTACACTTTGCCTGTGCAGCAGTGCCGCCACTGCGGACAAGCCAATCCAGATGGCTTCCGCCTCTGCGGCATGTGCGGGAGCCCGCTCGGCGAAGAGGAACCCGAACGGCGGAAGCCGGTGACCCTTCTGTTCTGCGACTTGTCCGGCTCAACGGCGATGGGCGAGCGGGTGGACGCGGAGTCGGTCCGCGAGCTGATGTTCCGCTACTTCCACGAGATGCGGTCGGCGGTCGAGCGCCACGGCGGCACCGTGGAGAAGTTCATCGGCGACGCAGTCATGGCCGTCTTTGGCGTTCCAGAGGTGCACGAAGATGACGCGCTTCGAGCGGTCCGAGCCGCGGCGGAGATGCGCCAGCGTCTCGCGTCCCTAAACGAAGAGCTGGAGCGCCGCTTCGGGACGAGGCTCGCTCTCAGGATCGGCTTGAACACAGGCGAGGTCGTTGCGGGCGACTCGTCCTCGCGGCAGGCGCTGGTGACAGGGGACGCCGTGAATGTGGCTGCACGCCTAGAACAGGCAGCCGGCCCGGATGAGATCCTGCTCGGCGAGCCGACCTATCGGCTCGTTCGCGACGCGGTCTCGGTGGCCGCTGTGCAACCGCTTCGGGCGAAAGGGAAGTCGGACCCGCTTCCCGCGTACCGCTTGCTCGGGCTGATCGGCGACGCGCCCGCGCGCCCGCGACGCCTTCAGAGGCGGATCGTCGGGCGGAACGCCGAGTTCCGGGCACTCGAGCGGGCCTTCTCTGGTGTCGTTTCCGGGCGTCGCTGCACGATGGTGACGATCGTCGGCCAGCCCGGCGTTGGAAAGTCGCGCCTCGCTGAAGAGTTCGTGTCGCTCGTGGCGGGGGACGCAAACGTCCTCGGCGGCCGCTGCCTCGCCTACGGCGAAGGCGTCACCTTCTGGGCACTAGCGGAGATCGTCCGCCAAGCCGCGGGCATCCGCGACGAAGATACGCAGGAGCGCGTGCGGGCGCGTCTTCTCCAGCTCGTGGAGGGGGAGGAGGATTCCGTCTTGATCGCCGAGCGGGTCGCTCAGGCGATCGGGCTGACCAGCGGCACGGCATCCGCGCACGAGATCGCCTGGGCGATCCGCAGACTCTTCGAGGCACTGGCACGACGACGACCGGTTGTCCTCCTCGTCGACGATCTCCAGTGGGCGGAGCCGACCTTCCTCGACGTTCTCACCACGCTCGTCGAGTTCGTCGAAGATGCTCCCATCCTCCTGCTCTGTCTCGCGCGTCCGGAACTGCTGGAGGGCGGACGACCGTCCGAAGCGACGATCCACCTCCAGCCGCTGAGCGAGACCGAGTCAATGCGCCTGATCGACGATGTGCTCGGCGAGGCGACGCTCACCTCGCGGGCGCGCGAAGGGATCTTGAAGGCAGCCGGGGGCAACCCGCTCTTCGTTGAGGAGCTGCTCGCGATGCTCGTCGAGCAGGGGCTCCTGCAGCGCGAAGACGGCGAATGGATTACGACGGAAGATCTCGCGCGCATCGGGATCCCGCCGACGATCAGTGCATTGCTTGCAGCCCGCCTCGAGCGGCTGGAGCCGCGCGAACGTGCGGCGATCGAGCGCGGCTCGGTCGAGGGCCAGATCTTCCACCGCGGCGCCATCGTCGAGCTATCGCCCCCCGAGGCGCGCAGCGCCGTCCGTGAGGATCTCGAATCCGTCGTCGAGAAGGACTTCATCGAGCCCGCCGAGGCCGCCTTCTCGGACGAGGCCGCCTTTCGATTCCGCCACATCCTGATCCGGGACGCCGCGTACGCCGCCATGCCGAAGAAGCTACGCGCCGAGCTACACCAGCGGTTCGCGGAGTGGCTCGAGCAGAGAGCCGGCGATCGAATCGTGGAGCACGAGGAGATCCTCGGATATCACCTCGAACAGGCATACCGCCTCCGCGCGGAGCTAGCGCCGGTGGACGCGCCGGGGCGCGAGCTCGCTCGTGCGGCTGCCCGTCGTCTTGCCTCCGCCGGGCAAAGAGCACTCGCGCGCGGCGACCTTCCAGCTGCGAGGAGCCTGTTCGCGAGAACGAGCACCCTTCTGCCTCCGGGGGACCCCATCCGCCTAACGCTGCTTCCGGATCGCGGAGCCGCCCTCGGCTACAAACTCGAGGCGGAGTATCGGAAGCGCGCCGCTGTCGGTCCTGTCGACGAGGAAACACGCCAGCTCGCGCGGACGGCTGCGGAGCGACTAACCTCAGCAGGCCGCCGGGCAGCCGCTCGCGGCGACGTGACGGGAGCGGTGAACCTGCTTGCGAAGGCGAGCTCGCTGCTACCGGATACCGATCGTCTTCGACTCGAACTCCTGCCCGACCTGATCGCCGCTTTGATCGAAGCTCACGAATTCGACCGAGCGCGTGATGTCATCGCCGAGGCCTTCGAGGTTTCGGGACTGTCCGGCGACGCGGATCTGACGGCGCGTCTACTGCCGTTGCGGTCGAAGCTCCACGCGATGCGCGACCATGCCACGCCGCAGGCACGCGTTACGTGATCGCCGACACAGTGTCGGGGGCGATCACACCCGCGATCCCGATCGCGACCAGCGAGACCCCGACCACGCGGCTCAGGAGAACTCCGTGTGGAAGCGCCTTCTCGGAGAAGATGATCGCTGCGACCATCCCCATCCAGACGAGGTTCATCATCCCTAGCAGAAGAAGGACGAGCATGAGGGACCAGCAGCAGCCGATGCAATAGCGTCCGTGCTTCAGGCCAACCCGGAACGCGCCGACGCTTCCGTGCGAAAGGAGTGTCGCGTGCTCGACGAGGATCGACAGCGGCGAGCGGCAATGCCTGAGGCACGCGTTCTTCAGCGGTGTGAGCTGGTAGCCGCCCGCGACGACCAGGAGGATCGCAGCGATCCGGACGGCGCCGCTAGAGCCGGCCGGCAGCTGGTTTTGCAGCACCTGAAGCAGCGCGTACGCGGCGACCCCGATCGTGCTCCAGACGATGAGATAGCCGGCCACCAGTGACACCGTCCTCCTTCCGACGTCCTCGCGGCTGCTCAGCCAGCGCCGGAACGTCAGCACTACCGGCGTAACCCCGGGGAACATCATCGCGACCATCGGCACGACCCACGACGCCATAAAGAGAGGAAAACTCATTGCCATCCTCGTTGGGTCCATGCCGTCCATTGAGCGCTCTGTTCCAGTCACGAGACCGATGCGCATCTCGCGTCCCGCGACCT
>JBIOYJ010000106.1:0-3731 GCA_044870105.1 Gaiellaceae bacterium
CCCATACGATCAGCGCCGTGCTCGATCCCAAGGTTTTCAAGGCCTACGACGTACGCGGGATCTACTCGACCGAGCTCGACGAGGAAGGCGCGTACGCGATCGCCCGCGCCTACGTCGAGCAGTTCGAGCCGCGCAAGATCGCGATCGGGCGGGACATGCGCGTGTCCTCTCCGGCGATGGCCAAGGCGGCCATGGAGGGAGCCGCCGACGGCGGCTCGGACGTGATCGACATCGGCCTGGTTGGAACGGAGATGCTCTATTTCGCCGTCGGCGAGCTCGACCTGGACGGCGGGATCGCGGTCACCGCCTCGCACAATCCGAAGGAGTACACGGGCATGAAGATCGTCCGCCGCGGGGCGCTGCCCGTCGGCGGCGAGTCGGGCCTTCTCGAGATCCGCGACCGCGCCGTGGCCGGATTCGATAGGTCCAGGGGTCAGACCCCTGGACAGGTCCAGAAGCAAGACGTCTATCCGGCCTTCGTCGAGAAGGTGCTCTCTTTCATCGACGTCGAGGCGGTGAAGCCGCTGCGCATCGTCATCGACGCGGCCAACGGGATGGCGGGCGCGATGCTGCCGCCGGTGCTGGAGCGGCTGCCGGTCGAGGCGCGCACGTTCTTCTTCGAGCCGGACGGAACGTTTCCGAACCACGAGCCGAACCCCCTGTTGCCCGAGAACCGAGAGTTCATCGTCCGCAAGACGCTCGAGGAGGAGGCGGCCTTCGGCGTGGCCTTCGACGGCGACGCCGACCGCTGCTTCTTCGTCGACGACACCGGTGAGTTCGTGCCGGGCGACTTCGTCACCGCGCTGCTGGCGGGGGCGGTCCTGGAGAAGGAGCCCGGCGCCAAGATCATCTACGACGTACGCGCCAGCTGGGCCGTCCCGGACACGATCGAGCGGGCCGGCGGCGTCCCGCTCGTGAACCGCGTTGGCCACGCGTTCATCAAGCACCGGATGCGCCAGGAGGACGCCGCCTTCGGCGGCGAGGTCTCGGGCCACTACTACTTCCGGAACTTCTCCCAAGCCGACTCCGGGGTCGTCCCGTTTCTGCTCATGCTCGAGCTCGTCTCGAATAAGGAGCGGAAGCTCTCGGAGATCCTGGCCGACTACCGAGCGCGCTACTTCATCACCGGAGAGCTGAACACCCCGGTCTCCGACGTCGAGCTCAAGCTCCAGGAGCTGCAGGAGCGATTCGGCAGGGAGGGCGACGTCAGCCACCTGGACGGCATCTCGGTCGACGCCGACGACTGGCACATGAACGTGCGGCCTTCGAACACGGAGCCGCTCCTGCGCCTCAACCTCGAGGCGCGCACGCCCGAGCTCATGGAACGCAAGCGCGACGAGGTCCTCGAGGTGATCCGCGGGTGAGGGCGCGAGAGCTCGGCATCGAGATCGGGTCGCTGGAGACGGGAACGCAGAACGCGATCACCGACGTCGCAGGCGTGCGTGTCGGCCATACGACGCTGATCGAGGGCGAGGACGTCCGGACGGGCGTCACGGTGATCGTGCCCGGAGCGACCGGAGAGCGCTGGTTTGCGGCCTCCCACAGACTGAACGGCAACGGCGAGGTGACTGGGCTCGAGTGGATCAGGGAGTCTGGCTTCCTGAGCACGCCGATCGCCATCACGAACACGTTTTCGGTCGGCGTCGTTCGCGACGCGCTCGTGGCGGCGGCCGAGGACGGCGGCGATTGGTCGCTGCCGGTCGTCGGCGAGACGTGGGACGGCGTGCTCAACGACATCGCCGGAATGCATGTGCGGGCCGAGCACGTGTTCGGGGCACTCGAAGCGGCCTCCAGCGGCCTCGTTCCGGAAGGCGCCGTGGGCGGCGGCACCGGGATGATCTCGCATGGGTTCAAGGGCGGGATCGGGACGGCCTCCCGCCTGGTCGACGAGTTCACCCTCGGCGTGCTCGTCCAGGCGAACCACGGACGTCGTGCCCGGCTTCAGGTCGACGGCGTTCCCGTCGGCCGAGAGGTCGGCGAGGACGTCGTGCCGTTGCCGCCTCGCCCGGACGACACGGAAGGGTCGATCATCGTCGTCGCGGCCACTGATGCGCCGCTTCTCGCGCACCAGTGCGGGCGGCTGGCGCAGAGATGCGCGCTCGGCATCGCGCGGACCGGAGGCGCGGGCGAGAACTCAAGCGGCGACTTCGTCGTCGCCTTCGCGACCGGGAACGAAGGCCTCGCCGCAACCGGCGGGAGTGTGGCACTCACGATGCTGCCGAACGAGCGCATCGACGGCCTCTTCTACGCCGCGATCGAGGCGACCGAGGAGGCGATCGTGAATGCGTTGCTCGCCGCCGAGACGATGACCGGCCGCGGCGGCACGACGGTCTACGGGCTCGAGCCGGAGACCCTCGCTGAGGCGATGGGCCGGTGACGCTCGAGCTCGGGCGCGAGACGGACCGCAAGCCTCCCTTCAAGTTCTCGGCCTACACCCGAGTCGGCTTCTCGGACACGGACGCGCAGGGCATCGTCTACTACGGCCGCTACCTGCCCTACTTCGATACGGCCCGGGTCGAGTACCACCGCCATCTGGGCTTGCTGCCTGAGCACGCCGGCGAGCGACAGTTCGTGATGCGGGCCTCGACGGTTGAGTACTTCGCGCCGGCGGTCTTCGACGACCTCCTGGAGGTCTTCATCCGGATCGCCAAGATCGGCAGGACGAGCTCGACGTACGAGCTCGCCGCCTACCGCGTCGACGATGACGTGCTGATGGTGACGGCCACGCAGACGCTCGTCCTGATCGACCTCGAAGAGCGCCGCGCCTCGCCGATTCCCGACTGGTACAAGGAGGCGATCCGCGCCTTCGAGGGCGAGGATCTCGAGCTCGCGGTGCCCCGGTGATGATTGGCGGCGAGCCGTGAGGACAGGGCCCGCCGCCGAGGCTTCCTCTAGAGGTACGCGTTCGTCCAGCGGACGATCGTGATCGACCTGTAGCCGTTCCCGAGGTTCGCCGTGAACGTCGATTCGTGGCTCGGGAGCCCGCGGAGCGCCGCGGCAGCCGAACCGATCGTCGAGGTCGAATCGAGATGGCTGTAGATCGTTGCCAGCTCGTCGTAGTCGTGCTGATTCGGATGCGTCGACTTCGTGTCCGAATCGCTCGTGTTGTGGTAGTAGTCCATGCAGGTGTTCAGGGAGATGCCCGATTCGTCCTGGTGGTCGAGTCCGAAGTCGTGGCCCACCTCCTGACACATCACGTGCTGCCTTTCCGACGAGTTGTTGTAGGCCGGCAGGGCGAAGTACGTGTCGTTCACCTTCGTGGTGCCCTGGACGATGTGGCTGCCGGACAACCAGATCGTGGCGATCCCGAGCCAGCCGTTTTGGCCGTAGGAGCCGTTGCAGACCTCGATGCGGCCGCTCGTCGGGCGGCAGTTCTTGTTTCTGGCGCCTCCGGCGACGATCGAGGTGTCCAGCACGTTCGACTTCGACCAGTCGGTCGACGTCGTCGCAAGATAGGAATCCCAGCTCGACGAGACGTTGTCACCGATTTTCACGGTGAACGGGTTCGCCGTTCGGGCCCAGTGGTAACCGTTCCAGGAGTGATTCGCGAGCGCCGGCGAGGCGGCGAGCGCGGCGGCCGCACACGCGAGCGCGGCGGCGGCGGCGAGTTTCTTCATTCAACCCTCTCCTCGTAGGGGACTGTAGCCCGCCGAAGTCTTAAAAACCGCTCGGACGATGTCAATAGCCGGATCACCGGCGGGGCCGGCTTCGCCCGGCCAAAGCCGCGCCGC
>JBIOYJ010000107.1:0-4838 GCA_044870105.1 Gaiellaceae bacterium
CGTCGTCAGCATCCCCGGCCGGAGCGCCCCCACCACCTGCACATCGGCGACCGTCAGCCGTTCGGCGAGCGCTTCAAGCTCGCGCAGCAGCACCGAGCACGCACCGGCATCGGTGCCGTGCTCGCCCCCTGCGCGTTTGATGTGCCGCCACGCGCGCTTCGCGTCGATCTGGAGACAGACGAAGAGCTCATGGTCTGTGGTGACCGCGGGAGCGGTGCTCGTCAACTCCAGGTAGGACTGCATGGCGAGTGAGTCGACGGGAACGGTGTCGCGAGCCCAGGCCTCGCCGAGGTAACGGCCGATCTCGTCGCCGTCGGCCGGGACGGTTCGCTCGAGCCACTGGACCCGACTCACCGGTGTTCCCTCACGGGCGAGTCCGGCGAGGACCCCGCCCCAGCCTGCCTGCCGGGTCTCCTGGTCGGCTCGGTCGAGGAGCCCGAACGACGTCACGCGCACAGCTAGCGTCGCGGTGTACGCGTGGGCGCGTCGATCCTTGAGCACGCCGACCGTCTCGCCGTGGAAGGGTGCCGCGAGGAGCTCGACGTCCCGTCCGATTTCGGGGAGCGAATTGACCGGTTCCGGTCGCCCGTCCGTCCCGACTCGGGTCCCAATCTGCGGCGCGGGCGAGCGCTGTACGTGCCTTCTCAATACTCGTCGGCTGGCGTGCCGACCGACGATCGGAAGCCATGCCTCGACCGAGCGGCCGCCGATCGGCCAGAAGCAAAACACGCTGGCGAGCAACGTGAGGGCGAGGGCCGCCGCAACCCCAATGCCGCTCGAGAGAATCCGCATCAGGAGGACGCTTCCGGTCAGGCTGGCGGCAATGAGGATCACCTGAGCCGGTCGCAGCGACCCAATGAGTCCGCGTCGCTCGATTGGTCCGAATCGGTAGCGCTGATACTCGCCTGTGCTCATGCGTCACCTCCGTCGCGTGGCGGCCCTTGGTCGGGAGGCGGCTCCGGTGGCCGCGACCGCTGGGCGGGCGGGGAAGGAAACGGCTCTGGCGGTCGCGGCCGCTCGGCGGGAGGGGAAGACGAAGGCCCGGGACGAGTCGGTGGCGGCTCCGTCGCTGTGGGCGATCTCGGCTGCGCGGAGCTTGTTGGCGGCGCGCTCGGCCGGCGCGTGCTCGGGTCGATCGTTCCGCCACCCGAGTCCGAGGGACGGCCGGACCGCGCGCCCGCGGCCCCCTCATCCGGTGGGCTCTCGCTCGTCGCTCTGTCGGGGCTGTCACCCACCCGACCTCGGGCGAGGCCGTCCGTCCCGTCGGTCGCGCGCGCCGGCGCGTAGGTCGTCCCGCCCGTCGTCGGATACGCGGGCGGGCTCGAGGGCCGGGAGCTTCGGTCCATCGCCTGCCGCATGTAGGTGGCGGGGCTATGGACTCCGGCAGACCCGGCGGCCGTGGACATCGCCGAACGCTGGCCGACGACACTCGCTGCCGCTCCCTCCATCATCGGGATCAACCGCAGCAGCGCGAACGGTGACCACGCCGCGAGCACAAGTAACGCCGCGCCGGCGATCATCCGCTCGAACGTGTTTCCCTCGCCGGTGGCGACGGTTGTGTTGGCGATCGCCGCGCTTGCGAGACTGAGGATCGCGACGATGACGAACTTGGCGAGGATGATCGCAATGAGCAGCTCGACGAGCCGCCTCGCCCAGCGGCTCGTCGCCGGCCAGATCATCGCCACGAACGTGAGCGGCAGGAAGAAGACGCAGACGTAGATCGCTGCGTCGCGAATGATCAGCTCGAGCCAGAGCACGAAGGCTCCGATCGCGAGGATGATTGCGCCCAGGAAGACCCCGAACAGCGGGATCCCCGAGCCCTCGTCGAGCGCGTTCTTATAGGCGTCACCGACTGACTGGAGCAGGTTGTTCGATTGCTCGGTCCCGAGGCCGCTGACGACGGCTCTCGAGATGTCGTCCGTGATGGCGACAAGCAGTCCGGTTCCTGCAATAGCGACACCCGCAAGGACGAACGCCATCGGCAAGTAGCCGAACGCCGAGCGAACGAGTAGACCAGCGTCCTGCCGGATGACCGACTGGATGATGGCGAGCATCAGCATCAAGAGTGCGAGGGCGCCGGCGACCCCGACCATCGTTCCGTACTGACCCTCGAACCAGCTCGCCGTGAGATCCGGGCTCGTGGTCTTCTCGATGAGGCCGCCGACCTTGCCCGTCACCCACACCGCGGCGTTCGTCACCCACGCCGTGACGCCCCGCATGACGAACTCGCCCGCCTCGGCAGCGACCTTGGTCACCGCTCCAGAGACGGCGTCGCAGACGTTTCCGACCACCGGAAGCTCGCACGGATTGGGGACCGGGAGGATCGCTGCCTGTGCGGGCGTGCGCGCCGCAGCAAGCTGTGCTGTCTCACGGGGTCTGGCTTTGGCACCGCCGAGCGCGGGCCCGTTGTCCGGCGCCCACAGCCACACGCCCGCCAGATCCTGCCTCTCGGTCTGCGGCAGATCGGTATCGAGGCTCTTGTCGCCGATCGCGATCTGCGGGGTCGACCAGCCTTCGCCCACAGCCTTGGCGGCCGTGCGCCCGACCCCGAGCGTCACACCGTTTTGGTCGTAGGCTTCCCAGATCGGGATGACGTTGTGCCGCCGTAGCGCGGCGTGGTTCACAACCGACGGCGACGAATCGATGCCGGCGGTGACGTTGTAGAGCGGGAACGATGGCCCGAGTCGTGAGCGGAGCTCCGAGAACAGCCACTCCGTCCACTGGAGTCGCTCCGGCTTGACCACACCATCTGGCAGATCGGCCTTGTGCGCCTCCGTGTCCTCGATCAGAAATTGGAGCCCGTGCGATTGGACGAGCGACGCCGTATCTCGAGCGGTCGCCCGTATGGACGCCTCAGTCGTGTCGCGGGCGACGTGGAATCCGCCGTGCACGAACCCGTCCCAGCTCGAGGTCGCGAAGTCCCGGAGGTTGTCGTCGGTGAGCGCGACGGCGACGTGCGTCACGCCCGCCTGCCGGAGCACCTGTGGGTCGATGTTGCCCGCGGTGACGACGATCGCGCCCTTCAGCCGAGGGCTCGACGGCGCGGGGATCGCGGTCGGCACGATTACGAGCGCCAGCAGCGCGATGACCGTCACGATCAGGGCGAATCGCGTCGACCTGTAGCCGGTTCGCTCAAGGCTCTGCACGTTCGAACTCCTCGAAACGCGGGATCGCAGTGAACAGCTCGCCCGGCTGTTCGGCGGTTTCGGCGGTGGAGAGCGGTGGGGTGGGGCCGGGGGAACTCTCGAACGAGGCGACCTTCCAGGCGCCGCCCTCCCAGACGAGCGTGACGATCTGCGTCCGCCACGATTGCTGCGGTTGGACAGTGGCACCGCTGCCGACGATCCCGACGTACCAGACTGCGATCGTGGCCGCGGCCGCCGAGTAGCGCTCGACCCGGTAGCCGATCGGAATCGAGCGAAGAACGATCACCGGCCTGGGGACCGTGTCCGCTCCCAGCTTCGCTCGTGTCTGCGCGCTGGCCTGGTCGAAGGCCTCGACGAGTCGCGCGCGCGAAGCGGCCGATGCGATGCGTCCCACGACCACGCGAAGCCGCACTGGCTTGAGCAGGATGTCGCCGTCGAATGCGGTGATCGACCGGGCTGCGGCTGTCACCGCGCCCGCACGGGTCGGCATCAGCATTGCGCGGGCTCGTGGACTCGGCGTGCGGCTCGTTTCGCGAAGCGACGTCCCGTCGAGCGGACGCGGTGATGACTCTCCCGGCGAGGCGATGCGGCTGCCGATCGCGATCCCGAGCGCGAGCAGGGCCAGGGCAGCCACGACCAATGCGAGGACGCGTCTAGAGCCCCGACTCTCGCGAGCGACCGTCCGCATCCCGACGTCGCGGCCCACCATGGTTACTGGACGGTTCGGCCGAGGTCTTCGAAGAACGCGATGATCGCCGGCGCCGCACCCACGAGAAACGCCGCCAGGGCGGAGATGAGCGTTCCGCGCCGGCCCATCGACGCGTGGTGGTAGTTGCCGGAGTGCGACGAGAGCGCCCACACGGCCGCCGACACGAGCAGGCCGGCCAGGGCGGCGAGCAACGCCCAAAAGGCGACGCCGGAGATGAGGCTTTGAAGCGCCGACGTGCCCGGCAGCCCGTTTGGGTTCGGCTTCCCTCCGACGCCTGTAGCGGCGACGACGAAAGTGGAGAGGAGCGACATGTCACGACCTCCGTTCTGTTGGTTCGATGAAGCCGCAGGCGATCGCCGCGGCGAGTTCGAGGAATGCCTGGCGGGTCTCGGGCCGCAGCTCGTCGACAACGACCTCGGCGCCGGTCTCGAGGTGTGGATCCCACGGGATGCGGACGCACGCCTGACACCGAGAGGCGAAGTGCTCCTCGATCCGTCCGACATCGACTGCTGCGCCGTTTGCTCTGATGCCGTTGAGAACAGCGATGGCCGAGAACGCGAGACATCCGAGGCCGTGGTCCTCGAGCCAGTCGAGTGTCGAGCTCGCGGCCCGTGCGCCATCGAGGCTCGTCGAACTCACGATCACCAGCTGGTCGGCAGCATCGAGAACGCCCCGCGCCGCCGATGCGAGGACGCCTGCGGCGGTGTCGAGGCAGACGAGGTTGTAGTGGCGCTCGAGCACGCCGACGGCGTGGCCGACGGCGCCGGCCTCGATCGCGTTCGCGATCTCTGAGCGGTCGTCGCCGGCGATCACTTCCAGCCGGCTGGGCGCCTGCGACGTGTAAGCGCGAGCGTCGGCGTATCTGCCGATCGACTCGCGATCACGAAGGAGCGTCGCAACCGTCTCGGTCGTCTCGCGCCGCAGGCGGTGCCCAAGCGTGCCGGCGTCGGGATTTGCGTCGAGCGCGACCACGCGGTCTCCTC
>JBIOYJ010000108.1:0-16789 GCA_044870105.1 Gaiellaceae bacterium
CAGCTCCGACAGCACCGGCGAGTTCGCCCTCGACGGGCTCAACCCCGATCAGCTCGACGCGGTCGTCCACCGCGGCGGGCCGCTGCTCGTTGTCGCAGGCGCCGGATCCGGCAAGACCCGCGTGCTCACGCACCGCGTGGCGCACCTGATCGGCGCGGTGGGCGTGAAGCCGAACGAGATCCTCGCAATCACCTTCACGAACAAGGCGGCGGGCGAGATGCGCGAGCGGCTCGAGCGAATGCTCGGCGGCGTCGCGCGCGCGATCTGGATCCTCACCTTCCATTCGGCATGCGGCCGCATCCTGCGGCGCGAGGCCCAGCGGCTCGGCTACCGCTCGAACTTCACGATCTACGACCAGGCCGATCAGATCCGGCTCGTCAAGCAGTGCCTCGAGGAGCTCGAGCGTGACCCGAAGCGGTTCACGCCGCGCGGGATCCACTCCGTCATCTCGCGCGAGAAAAACAACCTCGTCGGCCCGGTGCAGTTCCGCGAGCGCGTCTCGTCGTTCTACGACCAAACGGTCGCAGACGTCTACGACCTCTACCAGCGCAGGCTGTTCACGTCCAACGCGGTCGACTTCGACGACCTGCTCTACCTCACGGTCGACGTGCTGCAGCGCTTCCCGGAAGCGCGCGAGCGCTGGCAGAACGCGTTCCGCTACGTGCTCGTGGACGAGTACCAGGACACGAACCACGCGCAGTACGTACTCCTCCAGCTTCTGGCCGGAAAGCACAGGAACATTTGCGCCGTGGGCGATCCGGACCAGTCCATCTATGCGTTCCGCGGGGCCGACATCCGCAACATCCTCGACTTCGAGCGCGACTTCCCCGGCACGCGCACGATCGCGCTCGAGCAGAACTACCGCTCCACCAACGCGATCCTTCGCGCCGCGAACGCGGTGATCGAGAACAACCGCGAGCGCAAGCCGAAGAACCTCTTCTCCGAGCTCGGCGAGGGCGAGCCGGTCGAGGCGATCGAGGTCGAAGACGAGCACGCGGAGGCGCGCTTCGTCGCCGCCCGCATCGCCGCGCTCGTCGAGGAGGGCTACTCCGGCAGCGACGTCGCCGTCTTCTACCGCACGAACGCACAGTCGCGGGTGCTCGAGGACGTGCTCGTCCGCCAAGGCGTCGCCTACCAGGTGATCGGCGGCCCGCGCTTCTACGAGCGCGCAGAGATCAAGGACCTGATCGCGTACCTGCAGGTGCTCGACAACCCGTTCGACGCCGTCTCGCTGATGCGCATCGCCAACAAGCCGCGGCGCGGGATCGGCGACTCGTCGATCGCACGCCTCGTCGTCTTCGCCGACGCGCAGGGGATCTCTCTCTGGGACGCGCTGCCGCGCGCGGACGAAGCCGGCGTCGGCGCGCAGCCGCAGAAAGCGGTGAAGCAGTTCCACACGCTGATGCAGTCGTTCATGTCGCGCGCGCAGGAGCTGTCGGTGCCGGAGCTGCTGGAGGAGGTGCTCGCGCGCAGCGGGTACATGGAGGCGCTCGAGGCGGAGCGGACGATCGAGGCGCAGGGCCGGATCGAGAACCTGCAGGAGCTCGTCGGCGTCACGCGCGAGTGGCAGGCCGAGGCGCAGGAGCCGTCGTTGTCCGGCTTCCTGCAGGAGATCTCGCTCTACTCGGACCAGGACGCCCTTCGCGGCGACGGCTCGCTCGTGACGCTGATGACGCTGCACAACGCGAAGGGCCCCGAGTTCCGCGCCGTCTTCATGATCGGCATGGAGGAGGGGATCTTCCCGCACTCGCGCTCGATCGAGGAGCAGTCGCTCGAAGAGGAGCGCCGGCTGGCGTACGTCGGGACGACGCGCGCGCAGGAGCGTCTCGTGTTGACCCACGCGTCGGCGCGCTCGCTCTGGGGGAGCCGCAACTACAACCTGCCTTCGCGGTTTCTGGACGAGCTGCCGGACGAGGGGGTGGAGCGGCACCGGCTCCAGCCTGCCTCGTGGTCGTCGCGGAGCCCGGCCGCGACCCCGACCCGCCCCGCGATCGAGCTCTCCACCGGGGACTCGGTCAAGCACAGCACGCTCGGCGAGGGGATCGTGGTGCAGCTCGAGGGTGACGGCACGGTGTTGATCAGGTTCGAGGACGGCTCGGAGCGGCGCCTGGTGCTCGACTATGCGCCGCTCGAGCGAATCCGGTGAGCGTCGAAATCAGGACTTGTACGCCTGAGGATTTCCGTCAGGCGCTCGGACCGATCTGGCATTACTTCGGCCGCGGCGTCAGCGAGGAAGACGCCAAGAAGCTGAGCAGGATCCTGCCTCCCGATCGGATGTACGGGGCGTGGGCGGACGGCACCGCAGTCGGCGGCGGCGGAGCGTACTCGCTCGAGCTGACCGTTCCGGGTGAGGCGGTCGTGCCGACTGCCGGGATCGTCGCCGTCGGCGTCATGCCGACCCATCGCCGGCGGGGGATCCTCAGCGAGCTGATGCGGCGCCAGCTCGACGAGTTGCACGAGCGCGGCGAGGAGCCGCTTGCGCTGCTCTACGCTTCCGAGGGGTCGATCTACCGTCGCTACGGCTACGGCATCGCGTCGCTCGTCGGTGAGATTCGACTGGAGCGCGAGCACGCCCGGTTTCGCGACGACTCTGCGGTGGAGGCTGTTCCCCGGCTGGTCTCTCGGGACGACGCGCTCGACCTCTTCCCGCAGGTCTATGACCGCGTCTGCGCGGAGACGCCCGGAATGTTCAGGCGCTCTCGCGACTGGTGGGAGATCCGGCGGATGTCTGCGCGCTCGCGGCAGTCGGGCGGCGAGCTGGTGTTCACCGTTCTGGAGATCGACGGGCGGCCGGAGGCGTACTCGATCCACCGTCTGAACGCGGCGTGGGAGCAGGGGATGTCCGAGACCACGCTCGAGATCACCGAGGCGATCGGGGCCACGGCGGCGGCGACGGCCGAGCTCTGGCGGTACCTGCTCTCGACCGACTGGTACCGATCCGCGACCTGTGACTTCCTGCCCGTCGACCACCCGCTGTTCTTCCTGCTCGCCGAGCCGCGGCGGATGCGCTTCACGGTCGGCGAGGCGCTCTGGGTGCGCCTGGTCGACGTCGGCCGTGCGCTGGCCGCGCGCGGGTATGCGGGGTCCGGGGCAGTGGTATTCGACGTTCACGACGGCTTCTGCCCATGGAACGCCGGGCGCTGGAAGCTCGAAGATGCCCGGGCGGAGCGGACCGACGCCGAGGCCGACCTGGCGCTCGACGTTGCCGAGCTCGGCGCCGTCTACCTGGGCGGCTTCACGTTCGCTCAGCTGGCGCGAGCCGGCGTGATCGAGGAACTCCGCGAGGGCGCAATCGAACGCGCTGATGCGATCTTCCGCACCGCGGTTCAGCCGTGGTGCCCCGAGCTGTTCTAGGAGGGCTTGGGGGAACTCCGCTCGTCGCCGGGGCGCGATGGACGGTGCGAGGCAAGGACGCAGGGAGCGTTCGTATTGGACGCTGGGAGCCGTAGGCTGCGACCAAGGACGCAGCATCGGGCCGTCCCAGCGCGTTTCCGGCGGCACAGCGTTGTGTGTCGCCAAGCCCTCCCAGCCGAGGACTCCGCCCTGCGGCGCCGTGCTGGCCCTCCTCGTCGCCTTCGCGGTCTCGTCCGCGCCCATAGCCCCTGCCGAGCGCGCCGCGCCGACCTCGTTCCTCTGGCCTGCGCAAGGGACGGTTACCGCCCCCTACGGGAGCGACGGCGGCCGCTGGCACCCGGGGATCGACATCGGGATCCTGCGCTCGCTCGAGGTCCGCGCCGCGGCAGCGGGAACGGTGTTGCGGGTAGGGCTGCAGCGGGGCTACGAGGGCTACGGCAACGTGATCGAGATCGGCGTCGGCGACGGCTACACGACGCTCTACGGGCATCTCGCGCGGGCACGGGTCCGCAAGGGGCAAGAGGTGGAGACGGGCGACGCGATCGGCCTCGCCGGCTGCACGGGCTGGTGCACCGGAACGCACCTGCATTTCGAGCTGCGCCTGCACGGCCGCGCCGTGAACCCGAACCGAATTCCGCTCGGCTACACTCGGACTCCCCGGGCGGTTAGCTCAGTTGGGAGAGCGCCGGCTCGACAAGCCGGAGGTCACTGGTTCGAGCCCAGTACCGCCCACCTCTCGTGCCTGGCGGCGGCCCTCTCGCCCGGCGAAGCCGGGCTCCGGGCGCGCCTCACGCCGCTGGCCGGACGATCTCGGGCGGGGCAGTGCCTAGCACAGCTCCCGCGCCAGATCGCACGCCCAGCGGCGCGCCAGACACGAGAGGGATCGCGGCCTTCCTGAGGCCCGGTCGATCTCGCCGGGCGAAGCCCTGCTTCGCCGCTGCCTCTCGCCCCTGAAGCGCGCTCCGGCGGCGCGTCAGGAAACCCGGCCCGATCGCCACCACACACGAGCGCCGTCGCGGCCGTCCCGGCCCGGCGGTGCCTGGCACAGCTTGTCGCCGCGGCCTCTCCGCCCAGCCTGCTCTTCGTGCAATTTCTCGTTTTCAGGGATGAAGTTGGCCCCTGCCGGCCGCAGTAGTAGCGGCACGCGTTCTCCCCACCAATCCGGGGTACCAAATCTGGTGGTTCTTTCCGCTCGCTGCGATAGAAGAAAAAGCTAGATTTCGGCGGGAAAACCTGCAAATAATGCCTCTATAGTCCATTTGGGGCAGGACGAGTAGTTAGGCGGCGAGATGTGTGGTACTTGCGAAAAGGGGGACTAGCAATTACTACTCGACGAACTAGGAACGAAGCGGCCATCCGAAGGGGGATCGGATGAAGGGGGAGAGCGGAATCCAGGCGTCGACGCTCAGGGACTACCTCCACGTCGTTCGGCGGCGCAAGTGGATCATCCTGCAGGCGATCGTGATCGTCCCGGCGGTGGCGATCTTCCTGTCGTCGCGACAGACGAAGATGTACGAGTCCTCGGCGCAGGTCCTGCTGAGCTACCAGAATCTCGCCAGCGCTCTCACCGGAGTGCCGGAGTCTCCGACGTACGTACCGGCCGCGGATATTCGTCAGACGCAGGCCCAGCTTGCGATGGTGCCGGCGGTCTCGGAACGCACGGCCCGGGTGCTCCGAGTCCCGAGCCGCCCGGCGGAGGTGATCCGGGGTGAGACGTCTGTGACCGCGAGCGCGAACTCGGACATGCTCTTCGTGAGCACGACCGACCCGGATTCCGCGCTCGCTCCGAGGATCGCGACCGAGTACGCCCGCCAGTTCGTGAACTATCGCCACGAGCTCGACACGGCGGAGCTCGCGGAGGCGCGAAAGAGCGTGCAGCGCCGTATCGCCCGCATCGAGGCGGCGGGCTCGACCAACAGTCCGCTCTACAGGACCTTGGTCGACAGCTCCGAGCGTCTCCGCGCCATGGAAACGCTGCAGACTGCGAACTCCAAGGTCGTGCGCGACGCCCAGTACGCGTACAAGGTTGCTCCGCGACCGCTGCGCAACGCAATCCTCGGCTTCGCGCTCGGGCTGATCCTTGGCATCGGTTTCGCGTTTCTGCGCGAAGCGCTCGATACGCGAGTTCGGTCGGCCGAGGAGGTAGGCGAGCGTCTTGGCCTGCCGCTTGTGGCGCGTCTGCCTGAACCGCCCCGACGCCTACGACGTGAGAACCGCCTCACAATGCTGGCCGAGCCGAACGCGACCCATGCGGAAGCTTTCCGCATGCTCCGCACGAATCTCGATTTCGTGCGTATCGACCGAGACGCGCGAACGATCATGGTTACGAGCGCCGTCGAAAACGAGGGGAAGTCGACCACGGCCGCCAACCTCTCGGTCGCGCTCGCCCGAGCCGGCCAACGCGTGGGTCTCGTTGATCTCGACCTGCGGAAGCCGTTCTTGCACCGCTTCTTCGACCTTGATTCACGGCCCGGCCTGACGCAGGTTGCTCTCGGCCACACCACGCTGAGCGAAGCCCTCGTCTCCGTCCCCATCGTCGCCGACCCGACCCTGAACCCGGCGATGAACTGGAACGGGAACGGGGCGGCCCCGGTGGAAGGCCTGCTCGAGGTGCTTCCCGCGGGACCGATCCCGCCGAACGTCGACGAATTCGTTGGGTCTCGAGTCGTAGCGGACATCCTCGGGCGGATGCGATCCCGTGTCGACGTCGTGATCATCGATTCGACACCGTTGCTGGTCGTGGGAGACGCCATGGCTCTCACGGGGTCGGTCGATGGACTCCTCGTCGTCACCCGCCTCAATGTGGTTCACCGCCCGATGCTTCGTGAACTACACCGCGTGCTGGAGGCAAGCCCGGCACACAAGCTGGGCTTCGTCATCACCGGTGCCGGGAGCGACGAGGACTACTATGGCTACACCGACTACGCCTACCGGCGCGACCAAAGTCGCTTCGGGCGGAGGGAGCCCGTCGCATGAACCGGATGCGGATCCTCGTCGCCGACGCGGTTCCGCTGTTCCGGATAGGCGTCCGGAAACTGCTCTCGCGAGAGGGCGACTTCGAGGTCGTGGAAGCCAGCGATTTCGACGAGCTCGAGCGCGCACTCGAGGAGACGCCGCCGGACATTGCCGTGATCGATTTCGAGCTGCCTCCCGACGGCGGGATCGCAGCCGTCTCGAAGATCGCGAAGGAGGGCACCGTCCATCTGATCGTCTGGAGCTTCGAGCCGACGCGCGACACGGTTCTCGCCGCAATCCGCGCCGGCGCCGACGGCTACCTGCACAAGGAGATCTCGCCGCGGGGTCTGATCCGCGCGCTGCGCGGCTCGGTGGACGGCGAAGCGCCGATCTCGCGCGATCTCGCGAGCCTGATGATCGACGGCTTGCACGTGCTCGAAGAGCGTTCCAGCGCCCGCGAGCGCGCGGCCGTCCTGTCGGCGCGCGAGCGAGAGGTCCTCGCCTGCGTCGCACGCGGCGCGCGCAACAAGGAGATCGCCGGCTCCCTGTTCATCTCGGAGTTCACGGTCAAGCGGCATATGCAGAACATCCTCCAGAAGCTCGACCTTCCCTCCCGACGCGCGGCCGCCGCCTTCTACTGGTCGGCCTTTGGCGGGCAGCCGGAAGCGGCGGGTGCCGGGATCGAGCTGGCATGAGCACTCCGGCCGAGACGCGCGAACAACCGCTCGTTGCCGTGGTCTGCACCGTGCCGCTGCTCCAGGAGGCGCTTTCCGCAGCGCTTGAGAACATCGCCGAGGTCCGCGCTTTCCCCGCTGATGGGCGCGACACGTCGGGACTACTTCGCTCGTTGCAGCCGGATGCCGTCGTCGTCGACAGCCAGGAGGAGGCGGAGGCCGCCGCTGAGTTCGCCCGAGAGGCGGAGTCGCCGCTCGTCTGCGTGCTGTTCCGCGAGCAGAAGCTGCGGGTTCTTCAGAACGGGGGCTGGGAGGAGCCGGACGACGGCGGCGCATCGCCGGAGGCGATCCGCAACATTCTCGTCGCGGGGATCTTCGGAAAGGGGAGAGCTAGTGAACGCCACTGAGCGCGCGGCCCTGCTTCAGGGAGTTGCGCTCCACGACGAGATGACGGCGACGATCGACGAGCGCACGCTCGAGATCCTCGACCGTCGCCGGAAGACGGCAAAGATCAAGCGTCGCGGCTGGCTGGTCCGGCGCATGCTCTTGGTCGCCGATCTCGCCGGGCTGATGGCCGCCTTCGCGATCGCGCAACTCTTGATCGGGCTGCACGCGAAGGGCGGCCACGTCGACGTCTGGTGGGAGACGGTGCTGTTCGGGACGACGCTGCCGGGCTGGATCATCGTCGTGAAGCTGTACGGGCTTTACGACCACGACGAGGAGCGGACCGACCACACGACCGTCGACGACCTGGTGGGCGTCTTCCACATGGTGACCGTGGGGACGTGGCTCTTCTACGCCGGCGCGACGCTTACTCATGTGGCGCGTCCCGACCTGAACAAGGTCGCGATCTTCTGGGTCCTGGCGACGCTCCTCGTGACCTTGCTCCGCGGCATGTCCCGGGCGCTCTCGCGGCGCCACATCGCCTACCTCCAGAACACCGTGATCGTCGGGGCCGGGGACGTCGGCCAGCTGATCGCTCGTAAGGTGCTCAACCATCCAGAGTACGGGATCAACCTGGTGGGCTTCGTCGACTCCGAGCCCAAGGAGCGCCGCGACGACCTCGGTAACCTGACGCTGCTCGGCCCACCCGAGCGCCTTCCGGCGATCGTCAGGCTGTTCGATGTCGAGCGGGTGATCATTGCCTTCTCGAGGAGCCCTCACGAGCAGACCCTCGCGCTGGTCCGGTCGATGAAAGACCTCGACGTCCAAATCGACATCGTCCCGCGCCTGTTCGAGCTCGTCGGGCCGAACGTCGGTGTGCACACAGTCGAAGGCTTGCCTCTCGTTGGCTTGCCTCCGGTTCACCTGGCGCGCTCGTCGCGCGGGATGAAGCGCACAATGGACGTCGTTCTCTCGGCGCTGGCGCTGCTCGTCCTGGCGCCGTTGCTCGCGTTGATCGCCGTGCTGATCAAGCTGACTTCCTCGGGGCCGGTCTTCTTCCGCCAGATCCGCATGGGGCGGGGAAACAAGACCTTCCGGATCTATAAGTTCAGGACGATGTACGCCGACGCGGAGGAGCGCAAGGCCGAGTACGCGCATCTCAACAAGCACGCCCAAGAAGGCGGCGACGCCCGGATGTTCAAGATCCCCAGCGATCCGCGGGTGACGCCGGTGGGCCGTCTGCTGCGGCGGTACTCGCTCGATGAGCTGCCGCAGCTGATCAACGTCGTGAGGGGCGAGATGAGCCTCGTCGGCCCCCGCCCGTTGATCCTCGACGAGGACCAGCACGTGCGGGAGTGGGCCCGTCAGCGTTTGAACTTGAAGCCGGGCATCACCGGGCCGTGGCAGGTGCTCGGGCGCGACGGAATTCCCTTTGCGGAAATGATCCGGCTCGACTACCTCTATGTGACGGGCTGGTCGGTCTTCAACGACCTGAAGCTGATGCTCAAGACGATCCCGACGGTCGTTCGTGTCCGCGATTCGTACTGACCGATGCTCAAGGGATCAGGCTCTGAGCCGCTCGACGTACTGATCGTGGGGCCGCTACCGCCGCCGTTCGGTGGCGTGGCGACGCATGTGCAGAAACTGAACGAGCTGCTCGGCGCGACCGGGCTGCGTGTAGGCGTGCTCAACCACTATCGGTCGCCGAACGGTCAAGCGCTGGCGACGCTGAACCGGAACCCGCTGCGTTACCTGGTCGCGCTCGCCCGCTTCAAGAGCCGCCTCGTGCACTATCACCACTCGCGCTGGTCGACGCTCCTCGCGGTCGCGGCGACGCGTCGGTTTCGCAAAGGCTCGCGCTACGTGATGACCCTGCACGGACAGGAGCTCAACCGCTACGTGCGTTCCCGCCGGCCGTTCGTGGCGCCATTGACCCGCTGGGCGCTCGATCGCTTCGACGAGATCGTCGCTGTGAGCGAGGAGGTGGCGTCAGGACTTCGGCCGCATGTACGAGCCGCGAATGTCTCGGTGATCCCGGCGTTCCTCGGCGGCTATGTGACGGCTGGGCCTCCGCTGGCGCCGGAGGAAGAGGCGTTCTTTGCCGGCGGCGCGCCTACGCTCGTCGTGCCCGCCTCGCGGATCAAGCTCGTGCCCGACGGCGGCGACGTCTACGGCCTCGATCTCGGCGTGGCGGCCTTCGTCCGCCTCGCTCCGGCGTACGACGATCTGCGGCTGGCCCTGTTCATCGCCCGACCGCCGCGCTTGCCGCGTGAGCGGCGGTACGTCCGTCGGCTCGAGGACGAGCTGAGTTCGGAGGCGCCGGGCCGTACCGGCCTCTTCGTCGACCGTCCCTTGGCCCCGGCTTTCAAGCATTCGATCGTGCTGGTTCGGCCGTCGCGGTCGGACGGCGACGCGGTGAGCATTCGCGAGGCACTTGCGGCCGGGGCGCCGGTGCTGGCAAGCGATGTCGTGCGGCGGCCCGACGGGACACACCTCTTCACCGCGGAGAACCCAGACGAGCTGGTGGCGAGCCTCAAGGCCCTGATCGATGGAGCCGCGCGTGCGGAACGGGCTCGCGGCCCAGGATCGGAGGCCAAAAGCCTGCTCGGTCCCCTTGCTCACGTGTACGACCGGCAGCTTGCGGGAGGCACGCGCGGATGACCGCGCTCGCAGCCACACTCCGAGCTCGCGGACTGACTTCTGCTGCGGTCAGCGCGGCCGGGCTGGCCGCTGCGGTTCTCTTCGCCGCGTGGATCGGGTGGCTGCTCTCGTGGTCGGCGTTCCTCGCCGTCTTCTTCGGCTTCCTCTTCGGCTTCGTTTGCATTGTCTTGCTGACAGGCGTGCTGGGGACGACGACGCTCCTCGTCGTGCTGCTGCCCTGGCTCGTCGTCTTCAGCGACCTGTTGCCGGCCGCGACGGCCACCCTCACGGCGACCTTGATCGTCCTCGGCCTGGCCGTCATCGCGGTCCGGACGACGCCGGTTCATCGCTACCCGTTCGGGCTCAAGCTCGGGATCGCGTTGTTCTTCCTGCCGATGGTGATCTCGCTCCTCGCCGAAGGCTCCGGCAGCCAGTACATCGAAGTGGCGAAGTACGCTCTCTTTCCGGCAGCGGTCCTCGTCGTGACCCGGATCGCGATCGGCCCGGAGACCGGCCAGGTCGTCTGGGCCGCGCTGGTGAGCGCCACCGGCGCGCTCTCGCTGCATCTGGCGCTCGGGCTGTCGGGCGTGGGAAAGATTGGGACGAAATACGGCAGCGGTGAGCTACTGGTGTATGGGGACGCGCACAATCTCGCGCTGCTCGCGAGCTGCGTCGCGGCGGGAGCGATAGCTTCGCGGCTGCGGCTTCCCTTGAAGATGGCCGTCTTCGGGCTCGCCGCCAGCGTCACCCTCGCGACGGGTGTCCGCTCGGCGCTGGTCGGCCTGGTCGTGCTGATGGTGGGGGCGCTGGCGTGGTCTCGCTCGCGTCGGGTCGCCATCGTGCTCGCCTGCGTCGGCGTCGGCGCAATCCTTTGGAGCGGCGTCGGCCACGTCGCCGAGTCGCGCTATCAGGAGTCGGAACGGGTCGGGGAGTTCGCGCGGTTCGAGACCGCCGGGAGCGGTCGTGGCGAGATCTGGCGGATCGCGGTCGACAACTACCGCTCCTCGGGCGCCGGCGAATGGATCTTCGGGACGGGTCTCCGCAGCATCCCCAAGTTCGAGCGCAAGGAGCTGGGTAGCGCACTGGTCGGCCACAGCGACATCGTGCAGGTCGGCGTCGAGCTTGGTGTCGTCGGTTTGCTCGGTCTTGCCTTGATCTGGTTCGCGCTCTTCCAGGGCGCCCATGGGCGATTACCGCTGCTCACGCTCGGATCGTTCGCGGCGGTCAACGGCTCACTGGAGTATTCCGGTCCTCTCGTCGTTGGGCTCATGCTGACCATGACGGCCTCCGCGGCGAGACGACGCGCCGTCGATCGACGCGAGAACGCTCACGCGGCCGGGCCAAGAAGCGCGCCCGCATACAGCAGCCAACCCGGCTCGTAGGCCCAGCGCTCGCGCAAGATCTCGAGCTTCGCCGGGTCGGCGGCCACGCCTCTTGCTCTCGCGAGGCGGAACGACGCCAGGACGGCTCGGATGTGATCCGCGCGGGAGATGCCTGCGAAGCCGTCGCTCCGGCTCTCGACACGCTGGATACAGCGCGAGACAAACGCCCCCTCTTCGTCGACAAGCGGCTCGCCGAGCTCGTTCTTGCCGAAGATCCAGCCGAGTCCGCGCTCGAGTTGCTCGTCGAACCGGCCGAGTCCGAGCCGGTGTAGGGGGAGCAGTCCCATGAAGGCCATCGACTCCTGGTGGACGGTGTACACGGGGTAGCCCTCGACGACATCGCCGGCTCGCGCCGAGTAAAGCCACCACCATTGGCCGAGGGGCCCCTGCAACCCGGTGATTCTGTGAGCGACGGTTGCGAGAGCCGAAGTGGCCGCATCCCGACGTTCGACGGCATAGAGCGCGAGGCCGTGAAGCGGATAGACCTGAGTGGCAAAGCTCGTGAGCCCGCGGTGCAGCACGGAGCGCGGCGAGTGGAACGGTCGGCTCCACTGGAAGAGCCCGGCGGACTCGGAGAAGCGCTCGACCAGCTCCGCGGCCGTTGCATCGGCGAGCCTTCCGCCCGCGTTCGCCGAACCCCGAAACCGCTCGATCGTCGCGAGGGCGCCCGTGAGGAGGAGGCCGAGGTCCATGCTCGACCACGTGGCGAATCTCGACTGTGAGATCCGAGCAAGGAGGTCGACGGCTCTGCGATCGCCTGCGGTCGCGCTCGCCCAGAGAACCGCACCGCCCAGCCGAGCGAGATTTTGCGTCGATACGCTGGAGTGAAGCGCGTCGAGCGCGCGGCCGAGCGTCACTCCGGGCGCGGGCGTGTCCGCTGACCCATCGTGGAGCAGACCGAGCAGGCAGACGGCCGAGTAGAAGGGATCCGACCCGAGCATCGTTCGCTTGCCGTTTTCGAGCCGGATCTTTCGGGCCACCAGGGCCGTTTCGCGGTCGTAGAGGGGCGGGATTTCTCTTCTCGCAATGCGGGAGAGATGCTCGTATCGCTCGCGATTGTTCTGACTCAGCATCCGCCCGAGCCGACTAGCGGGGCTGATTCTCTGAGCGGCGTCTCGTTTTCAGCAGCTCAATGACAACAAGGCTGATGAAACGCCAATTCCCGGCCATATATCTTCGCGCAAGCCGCCTTGGCTCTTGTGCAAGGCGAAACAACCATTCCAAGCCGATTCGCTGGATCCATTTTGGCGCGCGGCGGCGAGTGCCCGCAATAACGTCGACCGACCCGCCGACACCGATGACGAGCGGCACGCCAAGCTCGACCGCATGCTCGGCCGTCCAAAACTCCTTCCTTGGCGAGCTCATCGCCACGAAGAGAATGTCCGGATGCGCGGCCTTGATCTGCTCGACGATCGCGCGCTGTTCGGCTTCGTTGAAGTAACCATGATGGAAACCTACAATCTGGATTCGGGGGTATTGGTGACGAAGACGGGCCACTGCACGCTGGAGGACGGCCTCGGCGGCGCCGAGGATGAAGATTCGATAGCCGTCCGAAGCCGCGGCGGCCAGCAGCTCGTGCATGAGGTCGATCCCGGCAACGCGCTCAGGGAGCGGTTCGCCAAGGAGTCGTGAAGCCCAAACGACCGACTGCCCGTCAGCGGTGACGAGCTCAGCGGTGTCGATGACCTCACGCAGGCGTGCGTCCTCCTGAACAGCGACGATCTTCGCAGCATTTACCGACACATGACGATGAACGCCACCAGCAGCGATATACGACCGACAACGGAGGATCGCCTCGGCCATATCGACGCGGTCAATCGAGCACCCGAGCAAGGTGCTTCGCGCGTGGGAGTCTTTGGTCACCGGCTGATTTTCGTGGCGAATTCGGAGGACAGGACGATCAGTGAGTGACGGTTTTCCACGATTCGCCTACATCGTAGGTGCCCGACCGAATTTCATGAAGACGGCTCCGGTACTCGCGGCACTGAAGGAACGATTTCCGGACGGACGACACACGCTCGTTCACACGGGCCAGCATTACGACCACCTAATGTCGCGAATCTTTCTCGAGGAGCTCCAGGTACCTGAGCCCGAATACATGCTGGACGTCGGTTCCGCGTCACATGCGGTTCAGATTGCGCGGATGCTGGAGCGCCTCGAGCCCGTGCTTCAGCAGGAGCAACCGAATCTCGTCTTCGTTCCAGGCGACGTGAATTCGACCTTGGCTGCGACTCTCGTCGCCGCAAAGCTCAATCTCCCGTTGGCCCACATCGAGGCCGGCCTTCGCAGCTTCGATCGGACGATGCCCGAGGAGATTAACCGCATCGTCGCAGACGAATTCTCCGCTTACTGCTTCGCGCACTCCGAGGACGGAGTGGTGAATCTTCGCGCCGAGGGGATCGAAGAGGAACGGATCCACTTGGTCGGAAACACAATGATCGACGCGCTCGCTGCCGTCGAGGGCCGCCTCGATCCAGCCGATGCCCTGGGCCGCTTCGGCCTCGAGGAGAAGGACTATCTGCTCGTGACGCTGCACCGTCCGACCCTGGTCGACACGCCCTTGCTCGAAGACGTTCTCGGCGAGCTCGAGCAGGTTGCGCGGACGCTTCCGGTTCTCTTCCCCATGCATCCGCGCACGAAGGCCAGGCTGTCCACGGCCGCGCGGCCCGGCCGGGTTATGCTCGTCGATGCTCTCGGATACCTCGACTTCTTGTCCCTCGAGCGAACCGCCGCGGCGGTCTTGACCGATTCCGGAGGCGTGCAGGAAGAAACCACGTATTTCGGCGTTCCCTGCTTCACGCTCCGTGACAACACCGAGCGTCCGATCACGGTCACGACCGGGACCAACATCGTCCTCGGCCTGAACCCGAAGCGGATCCGTGAGATCGTTCCCGCAATGCAGCGCGATCGTGAGACGTCAAGGGGAGTGCCGCCACTCTGGGACGGGCACGCCGCGAAGCGGATCGCCGAGATCGTACGGACGAGTCTCCGCGCAGAGCCCACATCCCGGTCAGGGGTCTACCGGTATGGGCGGCTCGAGCGCTAGAAGCGCGCCGCGCCTGGCGGTCGTCTCCTTTTACGGACACGATCAAATGACGCCACGCGGAGCGCGTACGAGCGCGCTCGTCGCCGCGCTCGAACGCGACTGGAACGTCGAGCTCTTCCCCGCTGGGACTGCAGGGCCCGCACCAAGTCGACGGACAGAGTCGACACGGCTCCGGCGTCTTGCCGCGAGGGCGGTCGTCGCGGTCCTGACCGACCGATTCGAGCTGCGCGGCAGGCTGGCGCTCAGGCGGTGGGCTCCCGATGCGGACGGGGCGCTCCTGATCGGGTATCCGTTTTCGCCGCTCGCCGAGGCGGCCAGGCGGCTTCGACGAAGGCGCATCCGATACGTGGTCGACCTGGGAGATCCGTGGGCCTTGACGGCTCGGCATCCGGTCGTCAGCCATCTCGGCCTGCGGCGCGCGAGGAAGGCCGAGTGGAATCTCTGGAACTCGGCCGCGGGCGGAATCGTCACAACGGCGTGCCAGGCCGAGGCGCTGAGGCAGCTGTTCCCCGAGCTTCCGCTGCTCGTCCGGCCGAACGGCTACTCGCCAATTGATCACGGGGCTCCTTTCCGTTCCGAGTGCTGCACCCGGTCCCAAGAGGTCCTCCGCCTCGCTCACTTCGGCGACATCTCGTCTGCTCGGATCGACGTGCGCCGCGCCCTGGCGGAGCTGGTCGAAAGCGGACCCTGGGCGAGCGTCGAGTTCCACCAGTTCGGCGCAGACTGGACGGGAACGATGACGTCGGCTCACCCCGCGGTAACGACGGTGATCCATCCGAGGCTGCCGTGGGCCGAGGCGGTCGAGGCGGCCGGGACGTTCGATGCCGCTGTGGTGATCGGAAATCGCGACCCTTGCCAGCTGCCGAGCAAGGCGGTCGACTATCTGACCCTTCCCGTTCCGCGCATCGCGCTTTCCTACGGCGGCCCGAGCGACGCCCTCGCGGGCTACGTCGCCGACAAGCCGGGTTGGATCGTCGTTCGCCGAGACGAGCGAGATCGAGCGGGGGCACGGGTTCACCGCCACTTGGCGCGCGACTGGACCGCTGCCGAGCTGGCCCCTCCGGCGTCCGAAGCCTGGCCTTGCGTGGCCGACGAGATCAGCTCGTTCCTCGCCGGAGCGCTCGGCGCTGCGGTTCAACCGGCCGTGCGGCAGTGCTCGGAGTGAGCTGGTCGGCAACTCCGCGTGCACGGCGAGGCCGGCCCCTGCACCGCTCGGGAGGATTCACTCGCGGCTTCGCCGTCACGTTCGGGTTCGACGTGGTCGCCCGCGCGCTCAGCGCCGCGACGGTGGTTGTACTGGTGCGTGGTTTCAGCGTCCGGGACTACGCCTTCATCACGTTGTTCTTCACGGTCGGCCAGCTGCTGGCGAGCGCCGCCGGCGCCGGCGTGCGGGTCCGGTACCTGCGCGAGGAGGCCGAGCGGGTCTCGCGCGGAACTGCGGGAACGACTCCGATTTTCGTGGCCGCTCTGGCCAACGGCACGGCGATGATCCTTGCCTCAGGGGCGGTCGTCCTGGCCGCGGTACAGCTCGTCCAGCTGTCCGGCAATCCACGGAGCGACACCGAGCTCGTCCTCCTCGCGACGTTGTTCGCCGTTGCCCTCGCGTCGGCCGAGCTGGCGATGTTCCACTATCAAGCCCAGCAGCGCTTCGCCGTTGCCGGCGTGATCAACGCGGGGCGCGCCGCCGTGTTGCTCGCCGTCGGAGCCTTGCTCGTCGTCGGTCCCTCGGCAACGCAGAGGAGCGCCGGCGCCTGGTTCGCGCTCAGTCTGCTCGCGTTCGCCGCGCTCACGGTTCTGATCGTCGGCGGCGGTCGGTGGAGGCAGCTCTTTCGCAGAAGGTCGTGGCTCCCGCTCTCGTCGGAGGAACGTTGGCTGTCGCTCTACTACTTCGCCGCCGCCGGTGTCGCCTACGTCGACGTGCTGCTCGCCGGCTTCTTACTCGATGCCCGCGACGTCGCGTCGTTCGGAGCGGCCCGGCGGTATCTCGCCGTGGTGCTGGGTGTGCTTCCGGCCCTGACGGCGGTGATGCGGGTGCGGACCTCACAACGAGACATCGTCGACCGGGCCGAGAACCAGCGTCGGATGCTGACTCAGTGGATCCGCCGCGCGGCCTTGCCGGCCGCGGCTCTGACCGGAGCCCTGGCCGGGGTAGCCGGCGTGCTCATCCCGCACATCGACGAGGGCAAGTATCCGACCTCGATCACCGTCTTCCAGGTTCTGCTCGTGACGGCGTTCGTCAGCTACGCGACGCTACCGACCGTGAGCATCATCATGGCTCGCAGGGAGTTCCGCCTGCTGGCGCTGGTGGCCCTCGTGACGGTTGTGGCGCAGACCGTCGCAATCGCGATCGTCGC
>JBIOYJ010000109.1:0-17417 GCA_044870105.1 Gaiellaceae bacterium
GCGAGGGCGCGAACATGCGCGCGCCGCCCGCCATCGCGGGCAGGAGGATCACGGTCGCGCCCGCCTCGACCGGCGTCTCGAGCCCGTCGAGCGTGCGCACGTCCTCGCCCTCCAGGTAGACGTTGACGAACGGCGCGATCTCGCCGTCCTCCAGGATCTGCTCGCGGAGCGCCGGGAAGCGCTCGGTCAGGTCGTCGAGCAGCTGACCCACGGTCGCGCCCTCCGCCTCGACCTCGCGCACGCCGCCGACCGACGCGCGCAGCGTGGGCGGAATGCGAACCTTGTTCATGACGCATCCTCCGAGTCGCGCGCCTCGGGCCGGCGGCGCAGACGGACGCGCGGGCAAGCCCGCACGTCCTGAAGCCGGGACCGCAAGCGGCGCCTCACGCGGGTTCTACGGCGAGATCGCCGTGCGGCGGCGCCTCTTCTTCGTCTTCCGCCGCCCCCTCGAGCGAGCGCCCCGTCTTGGCCAGGAAGACGTCGTCGAGCGAGGGTTGGTGCAGCTGGAGCTGCTCGACCTTCAACTGTTCGGCGTCGAGCGCGCGGACGATCTGGGCGAGGTCGGCCTCCCCCGAGCGCAGGCGGACCGCGACACCGTCTGCCGAGCCGCAGGGATCCCCGAATCGGGCGAGGATCGCGGCCGCGCGGTCGTGCTCGTCCGGGTCGGCGGGCACCGCCTCGACGGTCGGCCGCCCCACGCTGGCCTTGAGCTCGGCCGGCGTGCCCTCGGCGACGATCTTCCCGTGGTCGATGATCCCGACTCGGTCGGCGAGCACGTCGGCCTCCTCGAGGTACTGCGTGGTGAGGAAAACGGTCACGAGGTCCTCGCGCGCCAGCCTGGCCACCTCCGCCCACAGCGCCGTCCGGCTCTGAATGTCCAGACCGGTCGTGGGTTCGTCGAGGAAGAGGATGCGCGGGGAGTGCACGAGCGCCATCGCGAGGTCGAGCCGACGCTTCATCCCGCCGGAATAGCCTCGCACCTTGCGGTCGGCGGCTTCGGTCAGCCCGACGCGCCGAAGCAGCTCGTCCGCGCGCGCCTTCCGCTTCGGTCGCGGGAGCGCCTGGAGCGAGGCCTGGAGACGCAGGTGCTCGCGGCCCGTCAAGAGGGGATCCAGCGCCGCCTCCTGCAGCGCGGCGCCGATCGCGGCCCGGACCTTCGGCCCTTCGCTGACGACGTCGTAGCCGGCGACACGTGCCTTCCCCGCGGTCGGCGGCAGCAGCGTCGTCAGCATGTGGACGGTCGTCGACTTTCCGGCGCCGTTCGGCCCGAGGAAGCCGTAGATCTCGCCAGGCTCGACGGCGAGGTCGATCCCGTCGACCGCCCGCGGGCCCTTCTTGAACACCCTGACGAGGCCCTCGGCCTCGATCGCGTACTCGGGCATGGCGACCTAGGCTATCGACGCGGCCGCCGCTGCCCGAGGCGCGTTAACTCAGCGCGATGCCGTCCCAGCTCCAGCCGGCGCCGACGGCGGCAAGCGCGCCGAGCACGGCGAGAAGAGCGAGGAGGCGGAAGAGCTTGGCGTGTGACCGGATCACCACGACCCTTTCTTCGAAGACTCGCCGGAGCCGCACCGGTCTGTCGCTCTATAGGACCAATTTCAATTTCAACTTTAGCGCAGTTAATGCAGGACTATGTCCCACTTCCAGCCGCCGCAGACGACGGAGGAGAGCAGGACGGCTGCCAAAACGCAGACGCGGAAGATGGTTGCACGAGCGGACATGGTTTCCTTCCTTACAGGGGGTGGTCGAGGACAAGGCCAGCTCAGGCGTCATCGACCGCGCGGCGGCGTCTGTTCTCCCCCTACAGGGTGAGATCAGGCGATCGGGAGCTCGAACGTGAAGGTCGATCCCACCCCTTCGCGGGATTCGACCCAGATCCGCCCGTGCATCTGCTGCACGAGCTCATGGGAGATGTAGAGGCCCAGGCCGCTGCCGCCGACACCGCGGGTCAGGTTCGGGTCGAGGCGGTGGAACTTGTCGAAGATCCGCGCCCGCTCGTCGGGCGGGATCCCGATTCCCTGGTCGCGGATCGCAAAGCGCACGGAGCCGTTCGTCCGCGACAGGTCCACGTCGATCCGTCCGCCTTTGGGCGAGTACTTGACCGCGTTCTCGACCAGGTTCACGAGCACCTGCTTCAGCTTCTCGCGGTCGGCCGCCACGGCGGGAAGCGAGCCGGCGGCGCGCAACTCGAGCGCCAGGTTCTGCGGCAGGTGCGCCTTCGCGGCGGCGACGACGTCGGCGGCGAGCTCGGCGGGGTCACAGTGCTCGAGCGCCGTCTCCGTGTGCCCCGCCTCGAGCCGGCTCGCCCACAGCACCTGGTCGACGAGCCGCGCGAGGCGCGCCGACTCGCCGTAGATGACCGAGAGCAGCGAGTCGCGCCGCTCCCGGTCGAGCTCCGCTCGCTGGAGCGTGATCGCCGCGCCGTAGACCGACGCGATGGGCGTCCGCAGCTCGTGCGAGACGATCGCGATGAACTCGTTCTTCAGGCGGTCGAGCTCGCGCAGGCGGTCGAGCGCACCGTGGACCCAACGCTGGTAGAGAGCGATCGCGACCAGCGGGCCGATCAACGCGACGGCCACGAACGGCGACCGATCCCACAGCACGACCAGGATCACGGTCAGCGAGGCCATGATCCCGAACGGCAGCAGCGTCGAGTACGTGGCCCGGGCATACGACGGCAGCAACGGCCGCCTCGTCGACCGCGCGATCACGGCGGTCAGCAGCGCGATGTCGACGAGGTAGAACGCGCTCGAGCCGAGGACGGCGCCGAGGAAGAGGGAGGTCAGGTCGCCGTCGCCGGCGATCGAGGCCGCTCCCCCGCCCGCGCCGGCGGCCAGCGTGTACAGACCCGCGTTGAACGCGACGCGGTTCGGTGGACGCCGCCGCGTCACCTCGACCGCCGTCATCGTGATGAAGCCGAGCACGGCGGCCGAGGACCACCCGTAGATGACGCCGCCCCCGACGATGAAGATCGTCGCCAAGGACGTCCTGCCGGCGGCCACGCCTTCGATCGGAACCGGGAACGCCTCGGCCATCACAGCTGCGACCAGCAGCGTCAGGAGCCCCGCGACCTCGGCCAGGTCGGGAAGGTTGCTTCCCAGCGCGGCGAGCGCCGAGATCAACGTCGCCGCCCCGCCGATGGCCACGGGCACGACGACCGGAAGCAGGCGTCTCAGATCCTCCGGGAGACGGAGCGGCCGGCCGGGCCGCCCGAGCCGCCGCAGTCTCTCGAACGCCGCAGTCGCATCCGAGGCCATGTGTGCCCTCCGCGTCCCTTGTCGACTGCCTTCTAAATGTAGCGCGGAGTCACGTTTGAACCGTCTATATGCGGGATAGGGGGTCGGACGTGCGCCTACGATTTGCTCGTCAGTCGGTCGCCGCTCTCGTCGTCGGAGCGGCGCTCACGCTCGGGCTCGGCGCCTCCGCGGATGTGGGCAGCGGCTCGGGGCCGCCGACCGCGGTCGGCACGGGAGGCGCGGCCGCCACGGTCGAGCGCCTCGCCACGCAGGCCGCGATCCAGACCCTGCGGCGCGGTGGAAACGCCGTCGACGCGGCGGTCGCGTCGGCGGGCGTGCTCGGCGTGACCGAGCCTTTCTCGTGCGGCATCGGCGGCGGAGGGTTCATGGTCGTCCACCGCGCCCGCGCCGGCAAGACGACGACGATCGACCACCGCGAGCGCGCGCCTTTCGCCATGCGGCCCGACTCCTTCTTCGAGAACGGCGCCGCGCTTGCGTTCAACGACGCGCGCTACAGCGGTCTCTCCGTCGGCGTGCCCGGCACCGTGAGCGGCTGGTCGACCGCGCTCGGCCGCTACGGGACGATGTCCCTGGCCCAAGTGCTCGCGCCCGCGATTCACGTCGCGGAGCACGGCTTCGTGATTGACCAGACCTTCTTCAACCAGACGCAGGAGAACGTCGACTACTTCGACGACATCCCCGCGACAGCGGCGCTGTTCCTCGATCCGGACGGCACGCCGCACGACGTCGGAACGGTCTTCCGCAACCTAGATCTGGCGGCGACGTACCGGCGCATCGCCCAACTCGGGCCGAAGGGCTTCTACCGCGGCGCGGTCGCGGACGCGCTGGTGGAAACCGTTCAGCACCCGGTCGTCGCGCCGAATGCCAACCACATCTGGAGGCCGGGGCTAATGACGGCGAGCGACCTCGGCGCCTACGTCGCGCCGGAGCGCACCCCGACGCACGTCACCTACCGCGGGCTCGACGTCTACGGCATGGGGCCGCCCTCGAGCGGCGGCTCGACAGTCGGCGAGGCGCTCAACATCCTCGAGGGTTACCGACTCTCGAAGCTGAAACGCGAGGCTGCGCTGCACTACTACCTCGAGTCGTCGCGCTATTCGTTCGCCGACCGCGGCGCCTACCTCGCCGACCCGGATTACTTCAACGTCCCCCTGCGCGGGCTGCTTTCGAAGGATTTCGCGACGACTCGGCGCGACAAGATCACCGACCAAGCAGCGTCGCCGCCGGTCGTCGCACCCGGCGACCCGTATCCGTTCAACGGCACGAGCGCGGGAGCCGGCCAGGCGTCGGTAACCTCGACTCGGCCCGGAACGACCACGCACCTGACCGTCTCCGACCGTTCCGGTGACGTCGTCTCCTACACCTTCACGATCGAGTCGACGGGCGGCTCGGGTCTCGTCGTGCCCGGCTTCGGTTTCCTGCTCAACAACGAGCTGACTGATTTCAACTTCAACTCGACCACGCATCCCAACCGGGTCGAGGGCGGCAAGCGGCCGCGCAGCTCGATGAGCCCGACGATCGTGCTCCGAGGCGGCAAGCCGTTCCTCGCCCTCGGCTCGCCGGGCGGATCGATGATCATCACGACCGTCCTCCAGATCCTCGTCGACCGGCTCGACCTCGGCCTGACGCTCCCGAAGGCGATCGCCGACGCGAGGGCGAGTCAGCGAAACACGGTCACGACGAGCGCCGAACCGGCGTTCATCGCAAGTCGCGAGGCCGACGCCCTCCGGAAGCGCGGCCACGTCTTTACCTCGACCCCGGAGATCGGCGCCGCAACGGGAATCGAGTTCCTTGATGGTGGCCGCGTCCTGGCGGCCGCCGAGCCGACGAGGCGCGGCGGCGGCAGCGCGATGGTCGAGAGCCCGTAGCTGAGTCGAACTGTTTAGACCCCGGCGGCGCTACCTTGTGCCCGCGATGAGCTCGACGACCGTCGCGACGAAGTACTGGCACCGGCTCGAGGACGGCCGGGTGCAGTGCGATGTCTGCCCGCGCGCCTGCAAGCTGCGCGAGGACCAGCGCGGTCTGTGCTTCGTCCGCGCCTGCGAGGACGGCGCGGTCGTACTGACGACCTACGGGCGCTCGAGCGGCTTCTGCGTCGACCCGATCGAGAAGAAACCCCTGAACCACTTTTTGCCCGGCTCGTCCGTCCTCTCGTTCGGCACCGCGGGCTGCAACCTCTCGTGCCGCTTCTGCCAGAACTGGGACATCTCGAAGTCACGCGAGATCGACACGCTCGCCGATGCGGCCGCGCCCGAGCAGATCGCGGACGCCGCGGAGGCGCTCGGCTGCCGAAGCGTCGCCTTCACCTACAACGACCCGGTCATCTTTCTCGAGTACGCGATCGACGTCGCCGATGCCTGCCGTGCTCGGGGGATCAAGGCGGTCGCAGTGACCGCCGGGTACATCTGCGAAGAGCCGCGCCGCGATTTCTACGCGCACATGGACGCCGCCAACGTCGACTTGAAGGCGTTCACCGAAGACTTTTACGCCCGCGTCTGCGCCGGTCAGCTACAGCCGGTGCTCGACACCCTCGAGTACCTGAAGCACGAGACCGACGTCTGGTTCGAGATCACGAACCTGCTGATCCCGGGCAAGAACGACTCCGCCGACGAGATCGACGCGATGACGCGTTGGATCGTCCAGCGGCTCGGGGCGGACGTTCCGGTCCACTTCACCGCCTTTCATCCCGACTACAAGATGCTCGACACGCCGCCGACGCCGCCGGGGACGCTCGCTCGGGCACGGGAAATTGCGCTCGCGAACGGCATCCAACACGCCTACACCGGCAACGTCTTCGACGCGGACGGCGGCAGCACGTACTGCCCGGGCTGCGGCGAGCGCGTCATCGAGCGCGACTGGTACACGCTCGGCGACTATCGACTGACCGACGACGGTCGCTGCCTCGCCTGCGGCACGCAACTGCCGGGGACGTTCGACGGCGCTCCCGGCCGTTGGGGTCGAAAGCGCCTCCCCGTTCGGCTCGCGCGTCTAGCTGTACGTGTACGACCGACGGAGGTCGTAAACATGGCCGAGCGGAGGTCGTCTTCCTAACACCCGTGCGGTCGGCCGCGGTTGTAGAAGCGGAGGAAGCTTAAGAGCGCGCACGAGCCTGCTTGCGCGAGCTCAGCCAGGTGCGGACGTACGCCCACTCGCGCAGGAGCATCTGGATGATGCTTCACCCCCAGTGGGACGCTGGGACCTAGTGTCGCCGTCTCTGGCTTTGCTTGCGTAAGGCCCCAGCTGGTGAGGTCCAGTGCTCCGATGTCGAACACCAGCCTCAAGAAGTTGCCCCTCGGAAGGGCGCACCACGGGGTAGCAATGCGTCGTAACCAACGAAGGTGCCTTCGATAACGACCACGTATGCAGAACGTTCGTCAGGAACAACGTCCCCGCCAATCGCCGCGGCCTTGCGAATCGACGTCGTAAAGACGCGGCCGTTAACGAGGATTCAACTCGCCGTTTCTCGCCGCTGCCTCAAAGGCATAATTACGAAGGACGGCGAGGGTAAGACTATCCGGGGGCCCCAGCGCTCGTCCGTTCCTGAGCTGTGCATTGCGCCATGCGACCGAGCAACGACGAAACCGACCATTCCGACAGCGACAGCGGAGCAACATGCAGCCAAGACCGCAATGCGTTTCTTCCGGGTCGCTTTCGCGGCTAACTTCGGCATCGCGACATCACGAATTTGCAGTCAGACAACGTGATGGGCAACTCGTCTCTAGCCCACTCGGAGCGTGCCCTTCATCCCGGCCTGCTCGTGCGCGTCCACCGAGCAGTAGAAGGTGTACTCGCCCGGCTTCAGCGTCACCGTGAGGGTCGACTGGCCGTCCTTACCGACGACCGGACCCTTCTTGTCGATCCCATTTCCCTTCACCGCGATGTCGTGGTCGACCGACGAGGGGTTGGCCATCACCAGCTGGACCGGGCCGGCCGGGGCGTCGATCGAGTCCTTGTCGAACTTGAGCGCCCCGCTCTCGTCCGCGCTCAGCTGAATCGTCTGTGACGGCGAAACGTTCGTGTTCGTCTGCGCCTGCGTCGTTCCGGCGCCTTTTTCGCCTCCGCCCCCGCCGCAGCCGGGCGCGACGAGCGCGATCAAGAGAACCGGGATCAGCGTTCGCATCGTCCGGGTTCTACCGTAGGTTCGTCTCGTGGAAACCACGCGCCTCGAGACCTTCAGCGACGGCGTCTTCGCGATTGCGATCACGCTGCTGATCCTGACCGTCAGCGTCGGCGAAGCACACGGAGAGCTCGGCGACGCCCTCGCGAGGATCTGGCCTTCGTACCTCGCCTACGCGACGAGCTTCGTGACGATCGGGATCATGTGGATCAACCACCACACGATCCTCCGTCACATCGCCCGCGCCGACCGGATCTTCCTGCTGCTGAACACGGGCCTGCTGATGTGCATCGCCTTCGTCCCGTTTCCGACCGAGCTCGTGGCCGACTTCATCCGGTCGCCTCACGATCGCAAGTACGCGGCGCTGGCCTACGGCGTGACGATGACGATCACCGCAGTCTTCTTCAGCCTGGCCTGGAACTACGCGCGCATCGGCGGACGTCTGTTGGCCGAGGACTACGACCGGCGTGAGGTGAGCGGAATCACACGCAGCTACCTGCCGGGGATCCCCATGTACGGGGGCGCGACCCTGATCGCGTTCGCGAGCCCGATCGCCAGCGCGATCCTCTTCGCGGCGATCGCGGCCTTCTACGCGCTCTCGAGCGCGATCTTCGGCAAGGACTAACCGGAGAGCCCGCAGATCTCGAGATCGAGCCGCTTGGCGCTCGCCTGCTCGGCCGCGCCGGCCTCGTCCAGGTCACGCATCGCGCGGCGCGCGGCCTTTCGGTCGCGGCCGGCAAGCGCCGTTCGCAGCTCGACGGCCGCGGCCTCCACCTCCCGCGCGGCCGAGAGCAGAGCGTGGAACTCGGCCTCCTGCTCCTTCGGCGGAGTCAGCTTTGCGAGCTGCTCCAGCTTCGTGCGCTCGAGGACGATCACGGTCATCACGCGGTCGGCGAGCGAATCGCGATCCTGCTGAAGCGCGGCGAGCATGCGCCGGCGGTCGGCGCAGATCGCGTAAGCGCGCTCGTCGAACGGGCCCTCGGCCTCGTGCCCGGGCGCGGCCGGAAGCGGCTCGTCCGCGGCCACGGCTGCGCTCGCGAAGCGGGGCATCGATCCGTTCATCTTGAGGCCGAACTTGCGGCCGTCGGCCTGCTTGCACTCGTAGTCCCAGCCGTTCGAGCCCTTCTTGCAGTCGGCGCCGTGAAACTCGGTCGAGACGGCCTCCTCGGCTTTGGCGGTCTTCGACTTGCCGCCGCAACCGCCGGCAAGCAGAAGCACGAGCAGCAGGAACAGCGGGCGGAGCGGCATGAAAGCTCCTTCGGCAGCAGGCGGTTCTCCCTTGAAGATGCGCACGGGCAGGCGTACGGTCTTCCTCAGTGCGCCGTGCGCCGCTCATTGCGCTCGCGCTGGCAACCAGCGTCTTCGCGGCGGGCGCGGCGCATGCGGCCGGCATCAACGGCACGGCAGGGGCCGACCGCATCTCGGTCCAGTACAACGGCGCCCGCGATGTCGTTCGCTGCGGACGCGGTCGAGACGTCGTCACGGCGGACCGGAACGATGTCGTCAAAGGCGACTGCGAGGTCGTCAGCGTGCAGCTTTCACGCGATCCCTACTCGTCCGACCTCGCACAGCACGAAACCCAGGTGGAGCCGTCGAGCTTCGCCGTCGGACGGACGATCGTGGCTGCGTTCCAGATGGGCCGCCTCGCGAACGGGGGCGCGCTGGGGATCGGCTTCGCCACCTCCGGCAATGCCGGCAAGACGTGGCACGCCGGGCAACTGCCGTCGCTGACCCTCTTCTCCACCCCAGCCGGAAACTTCGACCGCGCGAGCGACCCGGTCGTCGCGTACGACGCGGCCCACCGGGTCTGGCTCATCGCCACGCTCGGGGCGACGCTCAACGAGGAGACCGAGGTTGCCGTCAGTCGCTCGCGAGGGGGGATGGCGTGGAGCCGGCCGATCAGCGTCACCGGGCGCCTCGTCGGCGACTTCGACAAGGAATGGATCGCCTGCGACAACTCCCGGCGGAGCCGTTTCCGGGGCCGCTGCTACGTCGCGTTCATGGACTTCGCGACGAACCAGATCCTGACCAGCCGTTCGTCCGACGGCGGGCTGCACTGGTCGACCCCGGTCGGCGTTTCGGTCCGCTCGCCTGACTTGGCAGTCGTCAACGGCGTCCAACCGGTCGTCCGGCCCGACGGCGCGCTCGTGATGCCCTTCGCGGTCTTCTCAGGGCTCGAGGCCGTGGGAAGCAACGAGCTCTCGTTCATTCGCTCGGCCGACGGCGGCCTGAGCTTCCGAGCGCCGACGAGGATTGCCCGTGTGGCGGAGATCGAGGTGCCGGGCATGCGCTCGGCGCCGCTCCCGACCGCGGCCGTGGGCGGCGACGGCACGGTGTACGTTGCCTGGGCGGACTGCAGCTTCTACGCGGATTGCGACGTCAGCGGGATTGCGCTCGTACGCTCGCGCGACGGGACATCCTGGTCGCAGCCGGAGGTCATCCCGACGGGCGTAAGCCGCACGGTTGACCGCTTCCTGCCCGCGTTGGCGGCCCAGGGCTCTCGCCTCGCGCTCACGTACTACACGATCCCGCACCAGCACGGCTGCGACTACACCTGCCAGGGTCTCGTCGACGCCTGGTTCGTCGGGTCGGACGACGGGCGAGCCTGGACGCGGCCGCAGCGCCTCTCGACTCGCTCGATGCGGTACTCGTGGATGCCTTCGGGCGGCACGGGCCGGATGATCGGGGACTACGTCGGCACATCTTTTGTCGGCAGCCGTCCGATGCCGATCATCCCGATCGCCTCGCCGCCGTCAGGTGGGCGCTTCCGCCAGGCCGTCTTCGCGACCACGCGTCTCCCTCGTTAGAGGGTCAAGACCCGCGACACGTCGCGCCGATTCGTTAACCTAGTTAACGAATTCGATGTCGACCTCGCTGGCTACTCATCCTGTCGCAACGGCTGCTCGGCTCCGCCCGGTCCTGCTCAAGCTGAACCGGGAGCTGCGGCGCGAGATCCAGTCCCTTGGGGTCACCGGCGGACAGGCGTCGCTTCTCTTCGCGATCCAGCGGAGCCCAGGTATCGGCCTCGGTGACCTGGCCGCGCAGGAGCGGATGTCCGCCCCGGCCATGTCGAAGTACGTGGACAGGCTCGAGGCCGCAGGTCTTCTGACCAAGACGCCCGGCGAAGACCGCCGGCGCGTCGGCCTGCGGGTCACGCCGGCCGGCGAGCGCATCCTGCGCTCGGTCAAGTCCCGCCGCACGGCCTGGCTCGCCGCACGGCTCAAGCACCTCTCCGCGAAGGAGCTCGCCGCCGTCGAGCGCGCGATCGACCCGCTGGCGAAACTGCTCGAGGACCCGGCGTGACGGCGCTGGTGCTGGCGCTCAACCGGCGCACCTTCTCGAGCCTCCATCGCCACCGCAACTACCGCTTCTTCTTCTTCGGCCAGGTCGTGTCCGTGACCGGGACATGGATGCACCGGATCGCGCAGGCGTGGCTGGTGTTCTCGCTGACCCGCTCGCCCGTCGCCGTCGGCGTGCTCGCGCTCGCGCAGTTTCTGCCCTTCACGGTGTTCGGCCTGTTCGCGGGCGTGATCGTCGACCGCTTCGATCCACGGCGGATCGTGATCTCCACGCAGGCGACGCAGATGCTCTTCTCGTCGGTGCTGGCTGCGATCGCGCTCGCCGGCGTCGTGCAGCCCTGGCACGTCTACACGATCGCCGCGCTGCTGGGGACGGCGCTCGTGCTCGACGCGCCGGGCCGCCAGGCGCTCACCTACCGCATGGTCGGCCCCGCCGAGCTCCCGAACGCGGTCGCGCTCAACTCCAGCCTTTTCAACGGCGCGCGCATCTTCGGGCCGGGCCTCGGCGGGCTGATCATCGCCGCGGCGGGCGTCGGCTTCTGCTTCGCGCTGAACGCGGTCAGCTATCTCGCCGTGCTCGCGGGACTGCTCGCCATGCGCCCGACGGACTTCTTCCCCGTCGAGGAGTTCGAGCGGCCGACGATCCTGCGCGGCATCCGCGAGGGCTTCGCCTACGTCCGCGAGCGCAAGCGCGCGCTGATGGTGCTCGCGCTGGTGACCGTGACCAGCACGTTCTGCTTCAACTTCAACGTGCTGCTGCCCGTGCTCGCGAACAAGACGCTGCACGCCGGACCGGAGACGTTCGGCCTTCTCACCGCCTTGTTCGGCGCCGGGGCGCTTCTCGGGGCGCTCGCCTCCGCGGCGTTCGGGCGGGCAAGTATGAAGGCGCTCGTGCTCGGAACCGGAGGCTTCGCGGGGCTTCAGCTCTTCCTCGCGCCCCAGCACTCGGTCGTAGCCGCCGCGACGATCCTCTTCTCGATCGGCTTCTGCTTCACGGTCTGGACGTCGAGCTCGAACTCGGCGCTCCAGCTCGAAGCCCCGGACCACATGCGGGGCCGCGTGGTCGGGCTCTACTACTACGCGTTCAACGGCGCGGCGCCGCTGGGCGGGCTGATGGCCGGCTGGCTCGCCTCGAAAGGCGGCACCACGCTCTCGTTTGCGGTGGCAGGCACAATCGGCCTGGTTATGAGTTTGTTCACGGCCTCGATGCTCGCCGAGCGCCCGTTTTACAACCGTCTTACGGACTCGCGACCCGTTCCTGATGAATCGCCGACACACTAGGGACATGAGGAAGCACAGGCGCTTCTACCTTGCTCTGATTGCGATTCTCGCGCTGAACGCCTTCTTCTGGCTGGCGACGACCGGGTTCTCGCTGCCGAGGAACCTGGCCGCGTACTTCCTCGGACCGCGGATGATCCGCGCCGAGGTCTTCCTCAAGGACGCCAACGGCGGTCTACACGACTATCGCTTCGATCAGGGCAGAATCCGTGGGGTCAACCGCATTGCGCTAACGCTCAGGCTGATGGAGCAGGATGGCCAGGGCGTGACGTTGCAGATCGCGCAGAACGCAACGGTGAAGCTCAACGGCCGACCGAGCACGTTTACCGCCCTCAGACGGGGCTACCGCGCATCGGTCATCCGGGACGGGGACGCCGCCGCGCACCTCGTCCTCGCGTACACGCGTGGATGAAGGCGTCCACGGTGGAATCCGCCGACTCCTCGGCCAAGGCCGGGGGCGGCACGATCCTGCTCGTCGAGGACGAGCACTCGATCGGCAACCTCGTCCGCGGCTACCTGCAGTCGAACGGCTATCAAGTCGTTTGGGTGCGCACCGGTGAAGAGGCACTCGCCGAGATCGACCGCCATTCCGTTCGTCTGGTCGTGCTCGACATCAGGCTGCCCGGCATAGACGGCTTCGACGTCTGCCGGCAGATCCGCTCGCGCTCGGACACCCCGATCGTGATGCTGACCGCGCGAGACGAGGAGCCCGACCGCGTCGCCGGCCTCGAGCTCGGCGCGGACGACTACGTGACGAAGCCGTTCTCGCCGCGCGAGCTCGCCGCGCGCATCAAGGCGGTACTGAGGCGCACCGACAGCCGGCCTGAAGAGGAGACGCTCACGCTCGGCGACACCGTGCTCCAGCGCGGGGCACGCGAGGTGACGGTCAACGGCCGCTCGGTCGAGCTGACGGGCAAGGAGTTCGATCTGCTCGCCTGGCTGATGGAGAGTCCCGGCATCGTCTTCTCGCGGGAGCAACTGCTCGACCGCGTCTGGGGGATGACCTATCCCGGCGGGACGCGGACCGTCGACGTCCACGTCGCCCAGCTGCGCCGCAAGCTCGGCCGCCCCGACCTGATCCGGACGGTGCGCGGCGCGGGCTACAAGTCAGTTCGACCCTGAGATGAGAAGGCGCTTTTCGCTGCGGACGTACCTGTTCGTGGCGACTACGGCGGTCGTAGTGCTCTCGGTCGGGCTGATGCTCGTGATCGGATCGCTGCTGACGCGCCGCGAGGTCGAGCGCGTCACGCTCAGGAACCTCTCGCACCAGGCCGACCTGCTCGCCGGGCGTGAGCGCGTCGCCGTCTTCCCGCTCGGGCGGCTGAAGGAGCTGCGGCCGTCACTCCGCCGGCAAAACCAGCGGGCGGTCGCCGTCCAGCTGACCGGGCCCACCATCTACCTTCCCGGCGACCGGTGGCAGCGCCTGCGGC
The DNA here is from genome assembly GCA_044870105.1 of Gaiellaceae bacterium. Lineage (GTDB taxonomy): Bacteria > Actinomycetota > Thermoleophilia > Gaiellales > Gaiellaceae > JBKPFU01. The sequence continues at coordinate 13,382 of JBIOYJ010000109.1, forward strand.
GAGGAGAGTCGCTCGACGGGACCGTCGAAGTGGGCGGAACCGACTACTTCTATTCGGCGCGGAAGGTCGGCAGGCAGGCGCTCGTCCTCCTGCGCCCGAAGAGCGTCGGCCGCTCGGCCTTCACGCCGTTCCTCGTCGGCCTCTTGATCGCAGCGTTGGCGGGAATCACCCTCGCCGCGCTCGCGGCCTTCCTGTTGGCGCGACGGATCGTCCGGCCCGTCCGCCACGTGGCCGACGCCGCGCGCCACCTGGCGGAAGAGCGCCCACCGGAGCCGGTGCCGATCGAGGGCGCCCAGGAGGTGGCGCGCCTCGCACAGGCCTTCAACGAGATGGCGGAGCAGCTTGCCCGCGCGCGCGCGGCAGAGCGCCAGTTCCTGCTTTCGGTCAGCCACGAGCTGAAGACTCCGCTGACCTCGATCCGCGGCTATGCGGAGGGAATTCTCGACGACGCCTTCTCCGCCGAGGAGGCGGCGACGATCGTGGCGAAGGAGGCGGAGCGCCTGCAACGGCTCGTTCAGGACCTGCTCGACCTCGCCCGCATGAACCAGGCGACCTTCAGCGTTCGCCACGAGCCGATCGAACTGGCCGCCGTTGCACAGGAGACGGTCAACCGGCTCGAGGCGCAGGCGCGCGCGCTCGACGTCACGCTCGAGGCCTTTGCGCCCGGCAGCGCGCCGGCGATCGGCGACGCCGATCGGTTGGTCCAGGTTGCGACCAACCTCGTCGAGAACGCTCTCCGGCTGACGCCGGCCGGAGGGGTTGTCCGCGTGCTCGCGCAGCCGGGTCTCTTGGCCGTCGAGGACACGGGGCCGGGCATGGCGCCGGAAGACATCCCGCGGGCGTTCGAGCGCTTCTACCTCTACTCGCGCTACGGCGGCGAAAGGCCCGTCGGAACGGGACTCGGCCTTGCGATCGTCAAAGAGTTGACCGAGGGCATGGGCGGGCACGTTGAGGTTTCCAGCGAGGGGCGCGGTACGCGCTTCACCGTCCATCTCGCGACGCCGGGTAGCGGGATCGATCTGGACGAGCGTGTCGACCGGCCAATTCAGACGGACGCACGAGCAAAAGCCCGTGCGTCCTGACGGGCGGCACCGTAAGCGATGCCTCGGGCGGAAACGGTTTTACGAGCGCCTTACCTGCGGCGAACCGGGCGCTGACGCGCACGGGGAACGATCCGACGCGATGAACGCTATGAAAGCGATTGAGTTCCCTTCGAGGTGCAGCCTCGTCGCCGGGGTGCGATGGGTGGCGCGAGGCAAGGACGCAGGGAGCGTTCGTATCGAACGAGATACGGACGCGACCGAGGACGCCGCATCGCGCCGCCCCAGCGCGGCCCGGCGGCACAGCGCTTCACGTCGAAGGGAACTCGAAAAGGAGGTTTCCAAGTGAAGGGCAGGCTCGTTTTCTTGCTGCTCGTCGCGGGCCTCGTCTTCACAGCCGTCGCGTTCGCAAGCGGCCGCGTCTTCATCCGTGGCACGAACGGTGATGACGTGCTCGTGGGGACCGAGGGACGCGACCTGATCGTCGCGCTCGCCGGGAACGACCAGGTTTCCGCGCTCGGCGACAACGACCGCATTTGGGCAGGACGGGGCAACGACACTGTCGACGCCGGCGCGGGCAACGACCGTGCCCACGGAGGGCCCGGCGCCGACAGCATGTCGGGTGGCTCCGGCAACGACCGCCTGATCGGCGGCGGCGGCCCTGACAATCTCCAGGGCGGCGACGGCGACGACGTCATCCGCGGCCGCTGGGGTGCCGACACCGTCGACGGCGGCGTGGGCAACGACCGGCTCTGGGTGGGCCGAGGCGCCGACACCGAGTTGGGCGGCGACGGGAACGACGTTCTCCACGTGCTGGCGAACGACAACAAGGTCGATCACGCCGACTGTGGTCCCGGCTACGACGTGCTCTGGCGCAACTCGAAAGAGCCCGAGGACGTCGCGGTGAACTGTGAGGTCATCAAGACCGTCACGGTCACCAAAGCCGACGACGACTAGCTCCACGCGAACGGAGGAGCCCGCCGCCGCGGGCTCCTCCTCTCACCCGGGGGGTGGTGGGATTGAGGAACGGCAGGCTTCTTCTTCTCTTGACGGCGATCGCGGCGTTGACCGCCGGCGCCGCGGGAGGCCAGGCTCAGTCCGAGGCCGCCAAGCCTCGGCCGAACATCCTGATCGTCGAGACCGACGATCAGACGCTCGCCGAGATGGAGGTGCTCCCGAGCGTGCAGCGCTTGATTGGAGGTCAGGGAGTCACGTTCGACAATTACTTCGATTCGTTCTCGCTCTGCTGCCCGTCGCGGGCGACGCTGTTGACCGGGCAGTACCCCCACAACAACGGCGTGCGGGGGAACTCGTTGCCGCAGGGCGGCTACTACAAGCTCGACTCAAGCAACACGCTCCCCGTCTGGCTCCAGCGCGGCGGCTACTACACGATCCACCTCGGCAAGTACCTGAACGGGTACGGGACGCGGAACGCACGGGAGATTCCGCCCGGCTGGAGCGAGTGGCGCGGCGCTGTCGACCCGACGACCTACCGCTACTTCAACTACCAGCTGAACGAGAGCGGCGCGCTGACGACGTACTGTGCGAACCGGAACCCGGCCTGCTACCAGACCGATCTCTTCCGCCTGAAGGCCGAGGAGATCATCCGCCGGCGCACGCCAGGCGGGCCGTGGTTCATGTGGGTGGCGTTCCTCGCCGACCACTCGGGATCGCCGCGCGACCCGGACGACCCAAGCAATCTCGCGACGCCCTCGCCGGCGCCGCGGCACCGCAATCGGTTCGCCGGCCAGCCGCTGCCGATGCCGCCGAACTTCAACGAGGCAGACGTCTCGGACAAGCCGGCCGCGATCCGGCGCCGCGCGCGTTTCGGCGCAGCGCGGATCCGTGCGATCCAGGAGAGCTGGCAGCAGCGCCGCGAGACCCTGCTGGCCGTCGACGAAGCGGTGGCCTCGATCGTGGCGACGCTCGGCACGACGGGCGAGCTCTCGAACACGCTGATCATGTTCACGTCCGACAACGGTTTCTTCCACGGCGAGCACCGGATCCCGGCGGGCAAAGTGCTCTGGTACGAGCCTTCGATCCACCTGCCGTTCCTGATGCGGGGCCCGGGGATCCCACGGGGCGCGCACCGCTCCCAGCTCGTCTCCAACATCGATATCGCGCCGACGGTCGTGGCTGCTGCAGGCGTCCGGCCGGGGCGCGCGATGGACGGCGTTCCCCTCCAGCTCGTCGCTCGCGATCGCGGTCGTGAGCTCGGCCGGGATCTCTTAATCGACAACACCCCTGGCACCGGCCACTTCGACGCGATCCGCACGCTGCACTTCAAGTACGCGGAGTACGCGACCGGCGAGCAGGAGCTGTACGACCTACGCCGCGATCCATACGAGCTCCAGAGCGTCCACGCCGACCCGCGGTATGCGGGTCTGCGTGCCGCTCTGGCGGCGCGATTGCATCGGCTCGTGGCCTGCAGCGGCGGGACCTGCCGCGCGCGGCCGTCGGTGCGGCTGACCGCGCGGTGCAGGCGCCACGTCGTCCGCGCCGGACTGCGCGCCTCCTCGGTGCGTGTCGTCACGTTCTATGTCAACGGCCGCCGGATCCGCAGCGACCGGCGCCGGCCTTACGCGCTCGCGACGCGGGTGCGGGGCCGTCGCGCGGCCGTGCGCGTCCGCATCGCGTTCGGGGCCGATCGGCTCCTGACGGTTGACCGCAGGGTGCGTTGCCGCTAATTCGTGAGTAGGAGGAGCCCGCCGTGACGGGCTCCTCCTTGCTCTCTAGTCGATGCGAACCACTTGGCCGACGCCGACCTGGTTCGAATTGATCGAGACGTACAACTTCCCGTCCGGACCGAACGCAAGGCCCCCGGGTCGGTTCAGGGGCGGCGTGACCGGCGTCTTCGAGCAGCCGGCGCCAACGCGCACGACGTCGCCCGGGGTCGCGAAGAACACCGGCCCGTTCGAGTGCTGCGCGACGTACAGCGCGCCGTCAGGGCCCCACGCCAGGTCGATGATCGTCGTGAAGCCGCCGCAGTACACGGT
>JBIOYJ010000110.1:0-6124 GCA_044870105.1 Gaiellaceae bacterium
CGAATCTGGTTCGTGGCGAGCTTGCCCGAGAAGGAGGGCATGCCGTTGCCGCCGTTCGACACCTGTCGGACGACGGTGTCGTAGTCCGGCTTCAGCTGGTCGAGGTCTGGTCCGGCCTTCCCGTTCGACTTCGCGGCCGACAAGGTGTGGCAGCTGCCGCAGCCCGCGCTCGTGAACACCCTCGCTCCTGAGCTGGAGCTCTTGTCGCCGCCGCAGCCGGTGGCCGCAAGGAGTGCCAGCAGGGCGATGCTCGTCCGGAGGGCGGTGCGCATCCTAGGGGTACGATAGCCCTGTGGCCGTGACGACCAAGGTCAAGTTGGACGCGCCCAGGGTGCGCGCCGACTTCCCTATCTTCGAGCAGCTGATCCACGGAAAGCCGCTTGCTTACTTGGATTCCGCGGTCAGCGCGCAGAAGCCGCGGCAGGTTTTGGACGCTCTGCGGGACTTCTACGAGACCTCGTACGCGAACGTCCACCGAGGCGTGTACACGCTCTCGGAGCGTTCGACGGCGGCCTACGAAGGCGCGCGCGAGAAAGTCGCCGCGTTCATCAACGCGCCCGCTTCGCGCGAGGTGATCTTCGTGCGCGGAGCGACTGAGGGACTCAACCTCGTCGCCTACGCCTGGGGCCTGAACAATCTCGGTCCCGGCGATCTCGTCGTCGTCACGGAGCTCGAGCATCACTCGAACTTCGTGCCGTGGCAATACGTCGCGAAGCGGACCGGAGCGAGCTTCCGGATGATCCCGCTTACCGAGATGGGCGAGCTCGATCTCTCCTCGCTCGACGCGATCGCGCGCGGGGGCCGCGTGAAGGTCGTCGCCAACAACCTCGTCTCGAACGCCCTGGGCACGATCAACCCCGTCGAGAAGCTGGCCGAGTGGGCGCACGCGCACGGGGCCATCGTGGTCGTCGACGCCGCGCAGGCCGCGCCGCACAAGCGGATCGACGTGCAGGCGCTCGGCGCCGATTTCCTGGCTTTCTCGGCGCACAAGATGTGCGGACCCACGAGCGTCGGGGCGCTCTGGGGCCGCGCCGACCTCCTCGAGGCGATGGAGCCGTTCAACCTCGGCGGCCACATGATCCGCCGGGTCAAGTTCGAAGAGACGACCTGGGGCGACATCCCGTTCAAATTCGAGGCCGGGACGCAGCCGATCGCCGAGGCCGTCGGCTTTGGCGCCGCCGTCGACTATCTAAACCAGGTCGGGATCGAGGCGATCGAGGACCACGAGCAGGAGCTTGCGGCCTACGCCCTCGATCGGCTAGGGGAGATCTCCGGGCTCGTCTCGTACGGGCCGCCTCCGGACCGCCGTGCCGGCATCGTCTCGTTCAACGTCGAGGGCATCCATCCGCACGACGTCGCGCAGGTGCTCGATTCGGAGGGAGTCGCGATCCGCGCCGGCCACCACTGCTGCCAGCCGCTGATGGCGAAGCTCGGCGTCGCCGCGACCAACCGGGCGAGCTTCTACCTGTACACGATTCCTGAGGAAATCGATCGCCTCGTCAGCGGGCTGCACAAGGTCCGTACAGTCTTCGGGTAGACGATGTCGGATCAGCTGTATCGAGAGGTGATCCTGGATCACTACAAGAACCCGCGCGGGCACGGGGTAATCGAGGACGCCGACGCACAGGCCGAAGGCCTCAACCCGCTCTGCGGCGACGAGGTCTCGATCTACCTCGCCTTCGGCGAGGACGGCGACACGATCGAGGAGATCAAGTTCTTGGGACGCGGATGCGCGATCAGCCAGGCAGCGACGTCGATGCTGACGGAGCTCGTCGAGGGCCGGAAGGCCACCGAGATCGCGGAGCTGCCGAAGGACGAGCTGCTCGAGGAGATCGGGATCCCGCTGACACCGATCCGGCTCAAGTGCGCGCTGCTGGGTCTCGGCGTTCTGAAGGTGGCGCTGCACCGGGCGAAGGGAACGCCGCTGCCCGACGAGTGGTCCGGCCTCGCCGATGAGCTCGAGCTGAAATAGGAGCGCCTTGCGTGTGGGCTCTCACATTGGTTCGTCCGGTCATTGCAGACAGAGGCACGGGCAAAGCCCGCGCCCCCTGAAGGCGGCACCGCAAGCGGCGCCTTAGTGGCCGAGCTCGACGTCTGCCCGGTCGAGGATCTCCCGCCCGGCTCGGTGAAGCTCGTGCACGCGGGTGAGATCTCGGTCGGGGTCTACAACCTGGACGGCGAGTACTACGCGATCGAGGACCGCTGCTCTCACGACGACGGGCCGCTGTGCGAAGGCGAGTTCGATCCCGAGGAGGGCTATGCCGTGTGTCCGCGCCACGGCGCGCATATCGACATCCGAACCGGGCGGCCGCTCACGCTTCCAGCGGTCTTCCCGGTCGAGACGTTTCCCGTGCGCGTCGACGATGGGATGATCAAGGTCGACGTGACCTAACCGGTCCGGTCCTGGGGTCTGACCCCTGGACACGACCGAATCGGACTCAAAAAGAGCCGCTTCTCGACCTTGAGTCGAGGGTTGGGATTCCCGAGTCGCGCAGGATTTTTGCCCGACTGCTCTGTCGGAATCAGTCACGGCCGGTGCCCTGACCCCGACAATAGCCCGGCGGGCCGTGGCTTTCGACCTTCGCGTAGGCCCGGTCCGACATGTCCAGGGGCCAGACCCCAAGTAACGTGGCGCCGTGCTCGACGATCGCGTGCGCGCCGTTCTTCAGCGCCTGGAGGAGGAGGATGCGCGCGAGCGCGAAGCCGGTGTTCCACGCGAGCAGCGCGCCCGCCAGGTCGAGCGGACGACCGGGCAGTTCCTCTTCGCGCTCGTCGCTCCCCAGCACGATTGCGAAGTCCTCGAGATCGGAGGATCCAGGGGCTACTCCACGATCTGGCTGGCGGCTGGGGCTCGCCATCTCGGCGGCCATGTCCTCTCGCTCGAGAACGACCCTCCCAAGATCGAGGCCTGGCGGCGGAACATCGCCGAGGCCGGGCTCGCGGAATGGGCCGAGCTCCTCGACGGCGACGCGTTCGAGACCCTGCCCTCCTCTGCGGACATCTTCGATGTCGTCTTCCTCGACGCCGAGAAGGACGACTACGAGCGCCTCTTCGAGCTCGCGCGGGAGAAGCTCGAGCCGGGTGCGCTCGTCGTCGCCGACAACGTGCTCTCGCACGAGGAGACGCTCGGCGCCTACTCGCGGGCACGCCAGGCCGACCCGACTCTCGAGAGCGTCACCATCCCACTCGACCGCGGCCTCGAGCTGTCCGTGGTCCTGCGCGATCGGTAGAGTGGCGGTATCCGCGGAAAGGAGGTGGTCCGGTCTTGAACGACGACAGTACGGGCAGTGGAGGTGCTAGCCGGTAGGGGCGTGTCCCCAAGACCTACGGGGAATCGCCTAGCCAGCGTGGGGGACTCGCTGACGCGCCGGTGGCCTAATCGGACCACCCGGAAGCGCCCCTACTAATTCAGGCAGTAACCGAGACGGGGGTCGCGGCATCGCGGCCCCCGTTGCTTTTCTCAACTAGCTGGCTCGACCTCGACCCGCGGCAGCCATTGCAGCCAGCGCGGCAGCCACCAGTTCCAGCGGCCGAGCAGGTGCATCGCGCTCGGCAGGATCACCGAGCGGATGATCGTCGCGTCGATCAGCAGCGCGACGGCGACGCCGAAGCCCATCTGCTGGAACATGATCAGGTCACCCATCGCGAAGCCGAGGAACACAACCATGATGATCAGCGCGGCGCCGGTGATGATGCGCGCCGTCGAGGCGACGCCGTGGGCGACCGCCTCGGTCGTCTCCTCGCCGTGGTCGAAGCGCTCCTTGATCCGGCTGAGCAGGAAGACCTGGTAGTCCATCGAGAGCCCGAACAGGACCGAGAACAGGAACAACGGCACCCAGGCTTCGATCGTGTCGAACTGCGTGAAGCCGAACAGGCCGGAACCGACCCCTTCCTGGAAGACCAGCACGAGCAAGCCGTAGGCGGCGCCAACGGAAAGCAGATTCAGCACGACCGCGGTCACCGCAACAGCCACGGAGCGGAACACGATCGTGAGCAGGATGAACGTGAGTCCGAGGACGAAGAGGAAGACCAGCGGCGCGGGATCCGTGACCGAGTCGAGGTAATCGACGTTCTCCGAGGTCGCCCCGCCGACGTGAGCGACGAGATCCGTACCCCGGAAGACCTCGGGCAGCGTCTCGTCGCGCAGGTTCCGCACAGCCTGGACGGACGCCTTGTTCGCCGGATCGGCCAGAAGCGGCGCGGTCACGAGCGCCGTCCTTCCGTCCCTCGAGTAGCGCGCTTGGGTGGTCGTGAAGTTGTTGTCGGCCTCCATGTAGGCCCGAAGCCGCTCGACGGCGGGGTGCAGCTCAGGCGACCCCTTCTCACCCGTGATGACGACCGTGACGGGATCGATCCGGGTGGCCGGAAAGTCCTTCTGGAGCGCGAGCAGCCCTTGCTTCGACTCGAACTGATCCGGCAGGCTCTCGATCCCGCTCGTCCCGCTGTTGAGCGCGAACACGGGCGATGCTGCGGCAAGCAGCAATGCAACGGCGATCGCGAGGCTGAGCGCGGGGCGGCGGAGGACGCGCGCGACGATCCCTCGCCAGAACCGCCCTTCGGGTTGGTCGCCTTCGACGGCGCCCGTGCCGATGAACGGGATTCGCAGCGCGTTCACCCGGTCGCCCAGGAGGCCGATCAGCGCCGGCAGCAAGGTCAGCGCTGCGACCACGGAGACGGCGCCCACGATGATCGCGCCGGCGGCCAGGCTTCGCATGATGGTGTTCGGCACCAGCAGCATTCCGAACATCGCCACGACGAACGCGGTTCCGCTGAACAGCACGGCTCGGCTGGCCGTCGCGCCGGCCGCGCCGATCGAGTCCAGCTCGCTCCGCCCGTTGGCGCGCTCTTCTCGGTAACGCGAGACGACGAACAGCGAGTAGTCGATCCCGAGCGCGAGGCCCATCCCCGTGAGCATGTTCACGACGAAGACCGAGAGCTCCCACGCCTGCGTAAGCAAGGCCACGAGCCCGAGCCCGACGATGATCGAGGCGATCGCCATCAGCAGGGGGATCACGCCGGCGATCACGGCGCCGAACACGAGGACGAGGACGACCAATGCCGCTGGGAGGCCGAACTGCAGCTCCCCGCTCTTAAGGTCGTCCTGCGAGAGCTTGTTGAAGTCGTGGTCACTGGTCTCGTCGCCGGTGATCGAGGCACTGAAGTCGGGCCTCGCGTCGACGTTTTTCACGACTCCGATCAGGTCCTCGATGTGGTCCTCGTCGGTCAGGACCGGGATCGCCAACGCATGTCCATCGCCGGAGACGAGCGACGGGTCCTTCACCCGGTAGTAGACGATGGCGTTCGAGGCGAGCTTCTCGCTCCGCGCCTCCTCCACCGCGCCAAGCACCGTGCTTCGAAACTGCGGATCGTCGACCGAGTACCGCTCGGAACGAACGACCACGATGTCGCTCGTGTTGCGCTTCGGGTCCCGCGGAAAAGCCTTCTCCTCGGCGCGCTCCGCCTTGCGGAATTCGACGTTCCCCGCCGCGCCGCCCTCGGTCGTCAGGCCCCCGCCGAGAAAGGCGCCGATCGCAAGGACGGCGATCACCAGCCCCACGATCCACGCGGCGATCGTGCGCCAAGGGTGACGGCTTGTCGCCCGGGCGAGGAGCTCGGTCAGTCCCACCGTGCGATTCCTATCAGAGCTGGTATTAGGGTGGGGCCTCGCCGCCGGGGCGCGCTGGGCGGTGCGAGGCAAGGACGCAGGAAGCGTTCGTATTGGATTCTGGGAGCCGTAGGCTGCGACCGAGGACGCTGTATCGCGCCGTTCCAGCGTGGTTCGGCGGCACAGTGCTTCAGCCTGATGCCAGCTCTTACAGCTGTCGTGCGTGAAGAGGCGTCTCGCCTTCGGGCGCGACGCGATAGGCCTGCGCGCCCGGTCGGGCGCTGACGACCTGGGTGAGCTCGGTTCCTGTGTAGTGCAGCGCGACGCCGTCATCGGCCGCGATCCCGGGCAGGAAGCCTCCGGCCACCAGCTCCTGGTAGCGAGGACGGCGTAGCTCCTCGCCGTCGTAATGGGGGCAGGCGCTTCCGGCGAGGAACCCAAGCCCGTCGCGAAGCCCCTCGAGCTGCGGGCCGAACGAGTCGGTGACGCCCGCTTCGTACCAGCAGATCATCCCGGCGC
>JBIOYJ010000111.1:0-7969 GCA_044870105.1 Gaiellaceae bacterium
GCCGCGAGCTCTGGCTCTCATTCGTCGCGGTGCGGATGCCCGAGGGCGTCGTCTATGCCTTCCGCGATCTGACTGCCGAGCGCGAGCTCGAGAGCGCCAAGAGCGACTTCATCGCGACGGTCTCGCATGAGCTCCGGACGCCGATGACGGCCGTCTACGGCGCCGCGCGCACTCTGCTGCGGCCGGACATCGATCTCTCCGCGGAGGACAACCGTCAGCTCCTGGAGATGATCGCGACCCAGGCCGAGCGGCTGGCCCAGATCACGGAGGAAGTGCTGCTCGCGAGCCGCCTCGATCGCGGCGACGTGAAAGTCGAGCGCGAGCCGGTCGACCTGGCGGAGATCGCGCGCGAGACGGTCGGAACGATGGAGTCCCATCTCGGGCGGCCGGTCTCGCTCGACGCGCCGAAAGCCGCCTACGCGACCGGCGATCGCGACCGGATCCAGCAGATCCTGATCAACCTGATCGACAACGCGGCCAGGTACTCGCCCGAGGGAAGCAAGATCACGGTCTCGGCCGGCCAGAACGGGGCGCGGGCCCGGCTCGCCGTCATCGACGAGGGCGTCGGCATCCCGCACGCCGAGCAGCAGGCGATCTTCGAGAAGTTCTACCGCGTCGATCCGCATCATCAGCAGGCGCCGGGCGGAACCGGGCTCGGCCTCTACATCTGCCGCGAGCTGGCGCGGCGGATGGGCGGCGAGATCGCGGTGGAATCGGAACCGGGCCGCGGCTCGACCTTCGTGGTCGAGCTGCCGCGCAGCTAACACCGCAGACGCTCCTGTCCGGGCCGCGCGAGAAACTCACGCAATGCTTCGGAACGAGCTGCGCCGGCTGTTCACGTGGACGGATCATCATCGTCTTCTCATCGCGCGGCTGACGATCGCATTCGTTCTGACCGTGATCGTCGACATGATCGGCACGATCCTGACCTACGCGTTCGAAGCGGGTACGACCGGCGGCGACATCCACAGCTTCGGCGATGCGGCGTTCTTCTCGACAGTCCAGTTGCTCACGGTCTCGTCGCAGATCAGAAACCCGCTTACAGCAGGGGGCCGGATCGTCGACGTCTTTCTCGAGATCTGGGCGATCATCGTCGTCGCCGGCGCCGCAGGCTCGTTCGCGGCCTTCTGGTCCGGAGCTCCGGAGAAGAGGGCGCCGTAGGCGTACCATTCCGCCTGCTGAGAACAGAAAGGAGCTCCCTAATGAAATCTCTCTTTCGCTCCTCGCTCGCCGCCCTGTTCGCGATCGCGACACTCGCGCTTCCGGCGAGTGCCTCAGCCGCGCCCGCGTCGACGAGCTTCACGATCGTGGGTTACGAGTACGCGTTCACGTCGACGGTCGGGTCGTTCGCCGGCACCGGCGCCGGGAACGCCGGCGACACGGCGCTCTGGAACACGTCGGTCGAGCATGACCCGCTCGGCTCGTCGCCGACTTACGTCAACGGCGGCTCGTTCGAGATGGGAACTTGGAGCTCATCGGGCGCCATCGACTACGTGACGGGAACCTTCGCCTACCACGGCGGCGAGATCACGACGCTCCCCACGCCCCCGGGCTGCACGAACCAGCGTTACATGGTCACCGGCACCTTGCAGGACGTCTCCACGAGCACGACCTCGGACGGTTCCGGCAGCTTCTCCGTCGTGCTCACGCATTACCGGGTTTCGCTGTTCGGGCGGTGCGTGATCTACAAGGCGCGAGTCGCCGGCAACGTGAACTTCGTCTACTCGGAGGCTTGACCGACCGGGGCGGCTCCGAAGGCCGCCCTTCCGGGTGCTTTAGCCGAGCGCGCGCAGGGCGGCGAGCTCGCTCGGTGTCGGCTCCCATGCGCCTGCCGCTGCGTTGGCACGCACCTGCTCGGGCTTCGTCGCCCCCGCGATCACCGACACCACCGGCGGCTGCGCCGCCAGCGCGCCGATCGCAACCTCGAGCAGCGACAGCCCGCGCTCGGCGGCGAACGCCTCGAGCGCTTCCACGCGGTCGTACTGCTCGTCGGCAATCTCCCGCCCGTGCAGGCGCGTTCCCTCCGGCGCCGGCCGGCCGCGGCGGTACTTCCCGGTCAGGAGGCCGCTCGCCAGCGGGAAATACGGGATGAAGCCGAGACCGAGCTGCTCGCAGGTCGGCAGGAGCTCGCGCTCGGCCTCCCGTGCGAGCCATGAGTACTCGCTCTGTTCCGAGACGTACGCCCCGCGCGCGAGCGACGCTGCCTGCTCGATCCGCGCCGCCGAGTAATTCGAGGTTCCGTAGGCGCGGATCTTCCCTTCGTGACCGAGCTCGTCCAGCGCCGCGATCGTCTCTGCCAAAGGCGTGTCGGGATCTTCTTGGTGGTGCTGGTACAGGTCGACGTAGTCGGTCCGCAGCCGTCGCAGGCTCGCCTCGAGCGCTAGGCGGATCTGCTCGCGTGAGCCCTTCCCGCGCCCGCGCCCGCCCCCGCCGAACTTCGTCGCGAGCACGACCTCCTGCCGACGGCCGGCGAGCGCCTGGCCGAGGAACGTCTCGCTCTGCCCGCCGCCATAGACATCGGCGGTGTCGAAGAAGGTGACGCCGGCATCCAGCGCGGCATCGACGACGGCGTGCGTCCCTGCGTCGTCGACGCGCCGACCGAAGTTGTTGCAGCCGAGACCGACGAGAGAGACCTCGAGCGGTCCGAGCGTCCGTGTTGTCATCGCTGAGCGGTCTCGGGCGTGCCGGTGTCGGGCTCTTCCGGTCCCTGATCGAGCCGGAAGGGCGGATAGGCATCGGTCATCAGCGCGGAATAGGCCACGACGCGCAGCACCCATCGGTTCAGCCCCATCACGACGTCGAAGATCCCGCGCGGGTAGCGCGCCATGAACAGCAACGCGACGGCGGCGAAGAGAACGAGGAGGTCGATCAACCCAGGGCCACCGTGCCAGCGACCGGGGTCTCCGTCGTCGTCCCAGCCCCCGCCCCAGGCGAACCAACCTCCGCCGAGCAGGACACTCAGCACGAGGTAGTGCGGGATGGCGAGCAGCCACCACTTGACGAGCACGAGCCCTCGAGACAGCTCCTGCGGGTACTGCACATCGACGGTCGCCGGGTAGTCGGGCACGCGTGCGAGCGTGAAGGGCGGGTAGCGGTCGGTGCCAAGCGCGCTGTAGGTGTAGAAGCAAACGCGCCAGCCCCACCGCAGCACACCGAGATTGAAGTCAAAGATCCCGCGCGGGTAGCGCCCCGTGAAGAGGATCGCGAAGAAGGCGACGATCGTCGTCATCACGAAGGCGATGGCCAGGAAGAGCAGGATGATGAAGTGGGGAATCGCCAGCAGCCACTTGACGAGCCAGAGCCACCGGCTGAGCGGCGGATCGAGTCTTCCTTCGACGCGAACGGGTTGGGCAGAAACCGCGGACAATTCGCCTCCTCTCGACTGGGTTACGTCGTCGTCTCGACCGGCAGCCCGGCGCGCCGCCACGCCGCGAAGCCAGCGGCAACCTCGGCGGCGCCGTTGCGCAGCGTCGCCTTCGAGCGGATCGCGTGCTGGCAAAGGTAGATCGACCCCTCACCCTCGGGCGCCCAAACCTCCTGCGGGTCGACGGAATGTGTCGCCATACGACCTCGGCCACCCTAACCCTGATCAAGGAGCGTCTGCTTCCCCCGGGTGGCCGCACACCTTTAGGGTCCGGCGCACCACCAAGCAAAGGGGGGATCCGCAATGACTCACCGCTCGAACCGTGCCGCTCGGTTCCTGGTGGCGGTGGTGTGCGCGCTCGGGCTCGGGCTGGCGGGCGCAGGCGCCGGGTGGGGCGGCGACCATCAGCCGCACTCCCTGTGGGCGCTGTACTACGGCCAGCTTCGGCAGGCCAAGTACGTCGACCTCACGCACACGATCACGCCGTCGATTCCCGTCTGGGCCGGATTCGGGCCGTCGGTGTTCGCGCCGGCGAAGAACCCGACCACGGGCGTGCCGTACACCTATGCGGCGGACGGGTTCGAGGCGACCGCCTACCAGCTGCAGACCGATCAGCTCGGCACGCAGCTCGACCCGCCGGCGCACTGGGCGCCGGAGTACGCAGCGATCGATGAGTTGCCGCCGACCTTCGCGGTCAGACCGCTGGTGGTGATCTCGATCGTCGAGCAGGTCCAACGGGACTTCAACTACCACCTGCAGGTCTCCGACATCCTGAAGTGGGAGCACCGATACGGCCGCATCCCGGAGGGAAGCGTCGTGATGGTGCGCTCGGACTGGTCGAAGCGCTGGCCCGATCCGGGCCTCGCGCTCCTGACTCGCTTCCCCGGCGTCTCGCTGGCCGCTCTGCAGTTCCTCCACCTGCAGCGGCACATCCTCTTCCACGGCCACGAGCCGCTCGACACGGACTCGACGCCGACGCTCGAGGGCGAGAGCTGGCTCATGCACAACGGGTTCGCGCAGGCGGAGGGCGTTGCGAACCTCGACCAGGTGCCGCCCACCGGATGCCTCGTCGAGATCGGCTTCCCGAAGTTCGGAGGCGGCCTGGGCGGCTACGCGCGCTTCGTCGCGATCTGCCCGCGGACCTGGCGGTACGGCGTCAGCGTCGGCGAGCTGCCCGAGGCGCCGCTGCAGCGCTACGACAGCCCCTTGCACTGGGATCCGGTGCTCGGGATGCGGGTTCGCTGACGTGCCGGAGGACGGGCCGGCCGCCGCGCCGGTCCGTCCTCCTCCACGAGGGTGCGCTCCAAGTCTCGGACGTGATTAACTCGGCTCGATGGCTGAGGTACTCCTGTTTCACCATGCACAAGGACAGACCGCGGGGTTCCTCGCTTTCGCCGACGAGCTGCGAGCTGCCGGCCATGTCGTTCACACCCCCGACCTCTATGACGGCAAAACGTTCACCGACCTCGACGAGGGCGTTGCCTACGCACGGCAGGTCGGCTTCGGGACGATCGGCGAGCGCGGTCGAGGCGCCGCCGACGGCTTGCCGAACGAGCTCGTCTATGCCGGGTTCTCCCTCGGCGTGATGCCCGCGCAGGCGCTGGCCCAGACGCGGCCGGGCGCCAAGGGAGCGCTGTTGTTTTCCGCCGCCCTCCCACCTTCCGAGTTCGCCGGCTCCTGGCCTCAGGGAGTCCCGCTCCAGATCCACATGATGGAGGCGGACGAGTGGGTGGCGGAGGACCTCCCTGCCGCGCGCGAGCTCGCCGAGACCGTCGACGGCGCGGAGCTGTTTCTGTATCCGGGCGACCGACACCTGTTCGCCGACAACAGCCTGCGCGACTACGACGAAACTGCCGCGACGCTGCTCGAGCACCGCGTTCTCGCGTTTTTGGACGCCGTCGGATAGCGAATCGGCCGCGAGTAGGCGCGATCTCTTGACGCGCTTGACTGCTTGACGGTCCTGACGCTAGGCTGTCCATATGGCGACGGCTCTGGCGGAAGCGGCGAAGACATTCGAGCAGACGCTCGGCGAGCTCGGTATCACCGGCCGCGAGCGAGAAGTCGACGCCGCCGCGCTCGGGCGGCGCGCTGCCTTGCTCGCGGCGTCCGACGTGGTTTGGCGCAAGCACCTCGGCCCGACATACTCGACGAAGCAGGTGATCCAGGTCATGGGCCGGGGCACGCGGCAGTCGGTCAGCGAGCTCGCGAAACGACGGCGACTGCTCG
This sequence comes from Gaiellaceae bacterium, assembly GCA_044870105.1. Classification (GTDB taxonomy): domain Bacteria; phylum Actinomycetota; class Thermoleophilia; order Gaiellales; family Gaiellaceae; genus JBKPFU01. Next base: position 5,591 of record JBIOYJ010000111.1, read on the forward strand.
CGCTGCCGGAAGAAGAGGGCCGGCTCGCGTTCCCCGCCTTCCAGTTCGGACGGGACGGAAAACGGCTGCCTGCGCTGGAGCGGATCCTCGCGATCTTCGACGGCGCCGTCGAGTCGCCGTACACGATCGCGTCGTGGTTCGTCACGCCCGAACCCCGCCTGAACGGAAAGACGCCCGCCGCCTGGCTGCGCGCCGGGCGGTCGCCCGAGCCTGTGCTCGAGGCGGCGACGCGGTACGCGCAGCGCCTGCGGCGGTAGCACTTTGAGCCCGCTCGGGCTTCCGCCTGACGATCTCTCGCGGTTTCCCGTGTTCGAGCTCGGCCGCCGCGCGCCGCTGTACCGGATCCACCGCACGGACGTCTCGCCGTGGTGGTTCTCCGGCGACGGGACGAGCCGCTTCGACCTGCGGGACGGGGCGCGCGGAGTGTGCTACCTGGCGGTGACTGCGGTCGGCGCCTTCATCGAGGTCTTCCGGCGCGAGACCGTGATCCCGGAGGCCGAGGTCGATGCACGGTCGCTCAGCCGGCTCGTTCCGCCGCAACGCGTCCGCCTCGCCGACTGCACCGTCGCCCGCGCCCGAAGGTTCGGGATCACCGGCGCGATCCACACGCAGCCGGATTACGCGGCGCCGCAGGCCTGGGCGGAGGCATTCGCGGCAGCTGGATTCGGCGGCATCCGATACCGCCTCAGCCACGACCCGGCGCAGCGGGAGCTCGGCGTCACGCTTTTCGGAGAGGTCGGCGAACGGAACTTCGCGGTCCGGCGAACCGATCCCGTGCCGGGCGACGTCGTCGAGGAGGCCCGCGCCCGGTTCGGCCTGGTGGTCGCCCCCACGCCCGCGTGACGCAGGGCGCGGGGAGAAATACAGTTCTGTAAAGACACTTGCGGGAAGACAATTCAGAGAATACGATTCAGGTGTGCCACGTTTTGTTATCTCAGGCCAGGAGTTCCAGCTCGAGCATCCTGACGTCGAGCGTTGCGTCCTCAACCTTCTGCCCGACCCACTGCAAGAGCACTACGTGGTTGTTCGCGGCCGCCGCTTCCCGCCCAAGCAGGTGCTTTCCTGCGCAACCGGCCTTGATCGGGCCGACTTCACGACCCACCAGGCGCGGCGAATTCTGAGGCGGCTCGGATTCGTCGCGGCGCGAACCGAGCGGAATGAGCGAGGCGAGCTTCCCGCCGAGGCCGGAGACAATCGCGGCCAAGCTCCCCACGGCGGACGACAGGCGGATGCGTTGCTGCCGTACATTGGACAATGGGTCGCGCTTGCGGGGCCGACCGACGTGCTCGTCGCAGCAGACACTCCGCAGGAGGTGCTCTCATGGCTCGCGCGCCATGAGCGCCGGGCGCCGTACGGAATGTTTCGCGTACCGGCGTCACGCGCTGACGCGGAGGGCGCCGGGCCCGCGTGAGGTTCGAGTTTCTCGAATTGCCCGGCGCAGACGAGGGCGCACTCGTGCGCCCGGTTGTTCCCGTCCAAGTTGAGGACCTGGAGGAGGCGCCCCAGCTGTGCTTGGTCGATACCGGCGCCACCGCCAATCGTTTCGGTGCCTGGTTGGCAGAGGAGACCGGAGTCGCCTTGGATGGCGCACCCGAAAGCACGGTGTGCATCGGCGGTGTCCGGACTACTGCTCGAGAGGCGCGAGCCGATCTCACGATCGCGGGCATGCGGTATGACGCACCCGTCAGCTTTTGTGACCCCTGGCCGTTCGCCTTCAACCTCCTGGGTCAGGAGGGGTTCTTACGCTTCTTTCGGGTGACGCTGTGCGCGGCCGAAGGGTGGCTCGAGGTCGAACCCGAACGGGCAAATGTGGGTTGATGCGTTCCGCCGTACGATCGACGAGCTGAGCCTCGTCCTCGACCGCTTCCTCGCCTACGGCGAGACCACGACGTCGCTGATAACGCCTCGCCGATCCCGCGGCGCGACCCGCTGGCGCTCGACGACGTGGATTAGCGAGCCTTCCGGGGCTTAGGATCGCCGCGTGCGACCGCGTCCTCACCGGCTCGAGCGCCTTCCGGAGCAGTATTTCGTCGTGTTGCTCGCCCGTGTGGCGGCGGCTGCCGCCGCCAAGGGCGAGCGGCTGGTCGACCTCGGGCGCGGGAACCCCGAGACCGGGCCGCCACAGCACGTGATCGACGCTTTGGCGGCGGGGGCGAACGGGCCCCACGCGCACGGATACGCGCCCATCCGCGGGCTGCCCGAGCTCCGTCGGGCGATCGCCGAGCGCTACCGCACGATCTACGGCGCCGAGCTCGACCCGGACACCGAGGTCGCCGTGATCCCAGGCACGAAAACGGCGATCGTCGAGCTGGCGCTCGCCTTGGCGGACCGCAACTCGCAGATCCTCCTCCCCGACCCCTACTACCCCGACTATCCCTC
>JBIOYJ010000112.1:0-6366 GCA_044870105.1 Gaiellaceae bacterium
CAGGAGATCGCCCGCGCGGGGCCGTCGAAGACCGCGAAGAAGCCGTCACCCGCGGTATCCAGCTCCTCGCCGCGAAAGCGCGCCAGCTCGCGCCGGACGAGGATGTGGTGATCCTGCAAGAGGTCGCGCCACGCTCGGTCGCCCAGCGTCGCCGCCTGTTGGGTCGAGCCGACGATGTCGGTGAACATGACCGTTGCCAGGACGGTGTCGGGCACAGGCTCGGCCTCCCTGCCCGAGAGGAAGGCCTCGATCTCTCGCGTCATGGCTTCGAAGATGGTGAAGCCCTGACCCCCGATCTCGATCGCCTGCGCCCCCTTTATCCGCCGCGCGAGGTCGACCATCTGGTCCCGTAGCTCGCGGCGGTAGAGGATGAGCGTCGGCACGCGAATCGTCGGCAGCATCTCGCGCAGATCGGTCTCGCCGTACACGCGAAAGAACGTCAGCGCCGCCCCCGGGCTCGCGCAGAACCGCTGGCAGGTCACGAACCAATCGAGGAACTCGTCGTCACCGGCGGGATCGATCTCCCGCGCCTGAGCCTCGAAGTACTCGCGCGTGCCCCACCGTTCCCGGATAGCGCGCAACCGCCCCCGCCACTCGTCCTCGGGCACTCCGTACGGGTAATCCCCAGTGCTGACGGCGCGGGCCGGCGTGTTGACGAGGACGAGTCCCTCCGTCCGCTCGGGGTACGTAGCCGCGAAGAGCGCGCACGTCTGCCCGCCTTCGCCCACTCCGACGAGCGTTGCCCGATCGGCTCCCACGGCGTCGAGGACCGCGCGAATGTCGTCCATCCTCGTCTCGATCGGCCCGAGATCGCGCGGCCGATCCGAGAGGCCGGTTCCTCGCTTGTCGAACATGATCAGGCGGGAGAACGAGGCGAAGTGCCGGTACATCCGCCGCCAGTCCGAGTTGAACCACGGGAACACGAGATTGCTGAACATCGGTACGAGGACGACATCGCGCGGGCCGTCCCCGAACGTCTGATACGCGATCGCAACATCGCCGCTTCGCGTGTACTCGATCTCTGGAACGTCCACGTTGAAAGTCTCCCACGAGAGATCGTCTGGGCACATCGCAACCAAGTAGCCGCGCTGCGCCCACTGAGCGACCGAAGTAGCGGTGTGACGGGCTCAGGCGTCGGAAACCGACTGGCGCTTGATCAGGCGGATCCTGCGCTTTTTTGGAACTCGGGCGATTTCTTGGAACTCGCCGGAGAGTGGAACTCTCCCGAGAGGAGCGGATGATGGGATTCGAACCCACGACCTTCTGCATGGCAAGCAGACGCTCTAGCCAACTGAGCTACATCCGCGAGCGGGCCCAGTATAGCCGCGGTTCAGTCTGCTGAATCGAGCGCCTCGTTGACGAGCCGGTCGGCGAGCTCGTTGTGGGCGCGGCGGACGGCCGTGTAGCTGACCCGGCCGAGTTGCCGACCGAGGCGGGCCGCTTCCAGCGAGAGGTCGCGGAGCGTCTCGTTCTTGACCCGGTACTCGCCCGTCATCTGCTTCACGACGAGCTCCGAGTCGGAGACCACCTCGAGGTTGGTGACGCCGAGCTCCAGCGCTTTCGCCAGGCCGGCCAGGAGCCCGCGGTACTCGGCGACGTTGTTCGTGGCGACGCCGATCGTCTCGCCGCGAGCGTCGAGGATCGTGCCGTCCTCTGCCTCGAGCACATAGCCGTACGCCGCCGGGCCCGGGTTGCCGCGAGCGCCACCGTCTGTCGAGAGCCTGGCCTTCACCGCCGAGCCCTGGCGTCAGACACCGTGACAGGAGTGCCGCAGGCGCCTGGGTCGGTCCCGAGGCGTCAGCTCTGCTCCGGCGGCTCGAGCAGCGGGTAGAGGTCGAATGCCGGCTCCTCGTACGGATGGGCCTCGCGCAGCGCCCGGACGACGTCGAGCTCGAGCTCCGCCGGATAGACGGTCTCCAGGCGCAGCTCGGCCACGCGCTGGTCCTGCCCGCTTCGGCCGACGCTGGGCGACGTCGACTCGCCGCCCAGGAACGTCCCGGTCCCGTCCGTGTACCAGGAGCAGCGCTCGTAGTCGCCGATGTGCCCGGCGCCGGCGGCGAAGAGGGCCTCCCGGACGCTGTCGAGGGCCTCGCGAGGCACGAAGACGACCAGCTTGCGGTTCACGTTTGCCCACCTTAGACGGCGGGAACCCGCCGGTCATGGCGACCATCCAGGTGCAACCGCGCCCGACGCCGGAGGAGCGGGACGATCGCCCGGTCGAGATCGAGGTGGACGAGGCGCTGACGGTGCTTGCGGAGACGATCGAGCAGTGGGTCACGCCGCGTCAGAGCTGGACCTTCACGCTGCGCGAGGGCCACGACTTCGGCCGGGCGAACAACGTGGAGGGTGAGGTGCTGTTCGCCGCAGGCGAGCAGACGTCGTCGCTTCGGTTCCGGCTCGAGCAGCTCGATGCGGCCGACGACACCGGCCAGGAGCTGGTGCTGCGCTTCGAGGAGCGCGACGGCATCGCCAAGACCGCCCGTCTGACCGCGAACAGCCTCGACGTGGAGCTGTTCCACATTCTCACGTTCACGTAAGCAGCAGTCTCGGCGCTCACCGGTACGTCGGAGCCGGAACGTTGGGGAAATAGGTCGTCGCCGGTCAGCCGGCGAGAAGCGGTGTCTGCGCAGCGTGCCAGTGGAGGCCCAGCGCCGCGAACCGCTCGACAGCGCGCTCGAGAAGCGCCTGGTCGCCGGTAGCGACGCCGAGGGCCCGGAGCGCGAAAGGCTCGAGGTAGGGAGCGAACCGAGGCCTCTCGACCTCCTCCTCGACCTCGATCGCTCGTCCGAGCGCGACCAGCCCGTCGAAGCGCGCCGCCTTAGAGGTGAGCGAAGGGTGCTCCGTCTCCTCCAGAGCATCGAGCAGCTCGTCCACGCGGTCGAGCTCGCCCCGGCGCATCGCCAGGCGGATCCTCGGTCCAGCCAGGTCGGCGACATATCCCTCGATGCCGAGATCGTCCGCAGCCCGCTCGAGCCGCGCGGCTTCGCCCTCGTCGCCAAGCTCTGCACCCGCGAGTGCACAGACGAGTAGGCAGAAGACGTTGTCCGAGCACGGCGTGTCGAGGTTCGCGGCGACCCGCTCCTCGACATCCCGCTGGAAGCCACGGATGACATCCCAGCGGGCCGCGAGCTCCTCGACGCGTATACGGCTGGCGATGCCGTGGACGCGATGGTGAGGCGTGAGCGCGGAGTTCGTCTCGTCGCTCAGCCGCGCCAGCCGTCGCGCCTCCGGCAGCCGCCCAAGGGCGGAACTCACGACGAGCGCGCTCCAGTAGACGTCCGCCAGGTGATCCGGGTCGAAGAGTTTGGGGAGAAGACCGAGGCGGCGGCGGGTAGAGGCCTCCGCTTCGTCGTAGTCGGAAGACGCCAGCGCCACCAGCGCGCGTGCACTGAAGGCGTACGACAGAAGCTCGGTAGCACCGAGCTGCTCTGCGATGTCGGCGCCCTCGCGAGCATCTTCGCCGGCTCGAGCGCCGAGCTTGTGCCAGAAGGCGCGCGCGACCAGCGCCTCCGCCCGTGCACGCGTGCCGTCCGGAGCGAGGTCCAGGGCGCGCTCGATCCAGGCATCCACGAGCTCATCGTCCGGACTGCGCTTCCACATCGCCGGGCGAAGCGCCGTTTGGAGCGCCATTGATGCGTACAGCTCGGCCACCGCTTGGCGATTCGTCGTCGCCTCGACGGCAAGCCGCATCGCGGCCCAGAACCCGTCACCGTCGTACTTGAGTGCGCGCCCGCGGCCGATGGCTTGCCAGACCTGCGCTCGCTCCGAACCGTCGGGAATGAGCGGGAGCGCGCGCTCGAGTAGAGCAAGCCCGTCATCGAGCTCGTACCGGCGGATTGCCAGTTGGGCGGCACGACGAAGCCAGCTCGCCGCCTTGTCCTGCAAGCGCTCGACGTCCTCCGGCGCATCGGCCCAGGCAAGGTCGGAATCCTCAGGATTGACGGCCTCGGCGTAGTGATGCGCCAGCAGGACGGCGTCTTCGTCGCGCCCCGCCCCCACCCGCTCCAGCCACTCGGCGAACCGCGCGTGCAGACGCGCACGTCTTGCCTTCGGCACGCTGCCATATGCGACCTCGCGCGTCAGCGCGTGCTTGATTGCGTACTCGCGCGCACCGTGGAGAGCCGAGTGAGGCCGTCGCCTGATGAACCCGCGGCTCTCGAGCACCCGCAGGTTCGGCGTCGATTCCGGCAGCAGCTCGTAGACCGCACTCGTCCAGAACACGCGGCCGATGACGGCCGCCGCCTGGAGCGCTTCCTTCTCCGCCCGTTCCAGCAGGTCGATCCGTGCCGCGAGAATCGCGTGCACCGAATCGGGGATGACGAAGCCGTCCGGCAGTCGCGCCACCGTCCAGCGTTCGCCCTCCCGCCGAAGCACGTCGCCGTCGATCAGCGCAGCGACCAACTCTTCGAGGACGAACGGATTCCCCTCGGCGCGACCGAGAACCGGCTCCCGGACGGTCGGCGGAAGATCCGTCGCCAGCAGCTCGCGGAGAAGGCGGGAGGAGTCGCTCGGATCGAGGACGTCGAGCTCGAGCATCGTGCCGCTCTCTTGGAGCCTGGCGCGCCAGCGAGCGCGCAGATCGGGTCGCGCTGTCGCCAGCACCAGCAGCGGCGCCTGTACGTCGTTGACGACGCGCTCGAGGAGGTCGAACAGCGGCTCTTCGGCCCAGTGAAGATCCTCGACGACGATCATCAAGGGCTGGTCGCGTGCCAGCTCGAAGAGCAGCTCGACCCATGCCTCCTGCAAGCGCTCACGCGCCGCGAGGGGATGAAGGTCTCCGGCGACGTCGAGACCGAGGGTGAGACCGAGGATCGGCCGGGCTCCGAGCCGGTCGAGTACGGCAGCGGGCAGGTCGCTCTCGCGGAGGCCAAGCGCAGATCGGAGAATCTCCGCGAGCGGGGCGTACGTCATCCCGCGGCCGTACGACGGGCAGCGGCCGATCATCCGTGCAGGCGCTGGAGACTCGGCGTCGAGCGTTTCCCAAAGGCGATCGGCGAGAGCGCTCTTTCCGACGCCTGCTTCTCCGACGATCGTCACGAGCCGAGGCCTATGGGCCAGAACCGCGTCGCGATACACGTCGAGCAGAAGGCCCAGCTCTCGTTCCCTACCGACGAACGCCCGTCGCAGGTTTCCGCTGCCGCGAGCGCGGGAGCCTGCGAGCTGGCCGACCAGGCGAAGCCGTACAACCCCACCCTGCTTCCCTTTCACTTCGACCGTTTCCGGATCGGAGAATGCGAATGCGCCCGTTGCGGCCGCTGCCGTCCGGTCGCCGACAACGATCTCTCCGGGCGCGGCGGTTTGCTCGAGCCTTGCGGCGATGTTCACGGCATCACCGGTAACGAAGGAGCTGCCTTTTCGGGCGCGCCCGACCACGACCTCGCCTGTGTTGACGCCGATCCGTAGGGCGAGCTGCTCGTCGAACAGCTCGCGGAGCCTGCGCCGCATCGCTACCGCCGCGCGCAGCGCGCGCTCTACGTCGTCCTCGTGTGCGATCGGCGTGCCGAACGCGGCCATGACGGCATCTCCCGCGAACTTCTCGACCGTGCCGCCTTCTGCTTCGACCTCCCGGCTCATCGCTTCGTAGAAGCGGCCGAGAATCGCCCGCGTACGTTCTGGGTCCTGGGCGCTGCCGAGCTCGGTCGATCCGACGAGGTCGGCGAAGAGCACGGTTGCGAGCTTCCGCTCCTCCGTCGGCGGCGGAGACGCGGTCGGAGCCGCGCAATGCGGACAGAACCGAGCTTGATCGGGAAGCCAAGCTCCACACGACGAGCACGCAGGCACGCCCTCGAGTGTGACCGACGAAAAGCCGCATGTACAGACCGATCGGCGCGTCTCCGCCCGCCTTTCCCGCCGGTCGAGCTCGGGGCGTCGCTAGGAAGCGGTGTCGATCTGCGCCTTCTGCAGCCTGCCCGAGTAGTCGACGTAGATCGACTTCCACTCGGTGAAGACGTCGAGCGCGGCCTGCCCCGCCTCGCGGTGGCCGTTGCCGGTGTGCTTCGTGCCGCCGAAGGGCAGGTGAACCTCCGCGCCGATCGTGCCGGCGTTGACGTACGTGATGCCGGCCTCGAGGTCTCGCATCGCGCGGAAGGCGATGTTCACGTCGCGCGTGAAGATCGAGGACGAGAGACCGTACTCGATCCCGTTGGAGACGCGGATCGCCTCGTTCGCGTCCCGCACGCGGATCAGCGCGGTCGTCGGCCCGAAGATCTCCTCCTGCGCGATCCGCATCCCGGGATCGACCTCGCCGAAGACCGTCGGCCGGTAGAAGAAACCCTCGCCGAGGCCCTCGGCGCCGGCGACCTCGCCCCCGGTCAGCAGCTTCGCGCCCTCGTCCACCCCGATCCCGGTGTACGAGTGGATCTTCTC
>JBIOYJ010000113.1:0-15670 GCA_044870105.1 Gaiellaceae bacterium
ACGACGCGTCGCCGACGTATCCGGCCTCCTTCGGCCTTCCCAACGTGATCCCGGTGGCCGCCACGAACAGCTCGGACGGCCTCGCTTGGTTCTCGAACTACGGTCGCAGGTCGGTCGACCTCGGCGCTCCGGGCGACAACATCTACTCGACCGTTCCCGGCGCGTCTTACGAGTTAGAGAGCGGCACCTCGATGGCGACGCCACACGTGACCGGGGCGGCGGCGCTCGTCAAGAGCCGGTTCCCCACTGCGACCGGCGTCGGGATCAAGGCTCTTCTCCTTCGCTCCGTGGACCCGCTCTCGTCGCTGACCGCCCGCACGACGACCGGCGGTCGACTAAACGCCAACAACGCCGTTCGCTGCGCAGGTGCGCCCCAGGCGTGGCTCGAGGCTCCGGCGCCTGGATTCGTCGCAGCGGTCGGGAGCTCTGTCACGGTCACCGCGGTCGGAGCCGTCTGCGGCGATCCCGCTGGCGTCAGCGTCAACGCGACGGCGAACGGTACCCCGCTGGCCCTCACAAGCCGGGGCGACGGTCTGTACACGGGCACGTACGTGCCGGACACCGCGGGTCCGGTGACGGTCAGTTTTTCCGCCTCGGCTCAGGGCATCACGGACATCGCCACTGTCTCCGGGAGCGTGCCCACAGCGATCGTTCCCGGCGGGGAACCGGTGACGGTAACGACGACCGCGCCTGGCCAGGACGCACTGCTCGCGTTCGAGGGCGTTCCGTTGCGGCGGGTGAGCCTGAGCGTCAGCGGGGTCACGATCGGCACTTCGGCCTGCTGCAGCGCCAAAGTCTCGATTCTGAAGCCGGACGGTTCGGCGCTCGTGCCGCCGACCTACCTCGGAACGAGCGGCAGCTTCATCGACACGCGCACATTGCCGGCGAGCGGCACCTACACAGTCGTGGTCGACCCGCAGGGAACGGCCACCGGCAGCGCGACGCTGAAGTTGTACGACGTGCCGCCGGACGCGGCCGGCTCGATTGTGCCCGGGGGTGGCCCGGCGACCGTCACGACCACAGTTCCGGGGCAGAACGCGCAGGTCTCCTTCAGCGGCTCGGCCGGCCGGCGGGTGAGCCTGAGCATCAGCGGGGTCACGATCGGCACTTCGACCTGCTGCAGCGTCAAGGCCTCGATTCTGAACCCGGACGGTTCGACGCTCGTGCCGCCGACCTACCTCGGGACGAGCGGTGGCTTCTTCGACACGCGCACGTTGCCGGCGAGCGGGACGTACACGGTGGTGGTCGACCCACAGGGAACGGCCACTGGCAGCGCGACGCTGACCTTGCACGACGTGCCGCCGGACGCGGCCGGCTCGATTGTGCCCGGGGGTGGCCCGGTAACCGTCACGACGACCGTCCCAGGGCAGAACGCGCAGCTCTCCTTCAGCGGCTCGGCCGGCCGGCGGGTGAGCCTGGCGGTCGGCGCGAGCTGCTGCAGCCTCAAGGTGTCGATTCTGAACCCGAGCGGCTCGACGCTCGTGCCGCCGACGTACGCAGGAAGCGGAACGTTCTTCGATACCCGGACCTTGTCGGCCAGCGGCACCTACACGGTCGTGGTCGACCCGCAGGGAGCGGCGACGGGCAGCGCGACGCTGACCTTGTACGACGTCCCGCCGGACGCGGCCGGCTCGATTGTGCCCGGGGGTGACCCGGCGACAGTCACCACCACAGTGCCGGGCCAGAACGCGCAGCTCTCCTTCAGCGGCTCGGCCGGCCGGCGGGTGAGCCTGAAGGTCAACGCGAGCTGCTGCACCGTCAGGGTCTCGATTCTGACCCCGGGCGGCTCGACGCTCATGCCGCCGACCTACGCGGGAAGCGGGACATTCTTCGACACCAGGACCTTGTCAGTCAGCGGCTCGTACACGATCGTCGTCGACCCACAGGGAGCGGCGACCGGCAGCGTCACCTTGACGTTGTACGACGTGCCGCCGGATATAACGGGCTCGATCGTCGTCGGGAGCGCGTCGGTCACCGTTACAACGACAGTGCCCGGACAGAACGCGCAGCTCTCGTTCAACGGGGTCACTGGGCAGACGGTCAGCCTTCAGGTTTCAGCGGTCACGATCGCGATTTCGTACCTTTCGATCCTGGCACCTGACGGTCACGCTGTCGTCCCGCCGACGGCCGTCTTCGCGAGCGGGAAAACTCTCACCGTGCCGCTGCCCTTGACCGGGACGTACACGATCGTCATCGATCCTTACTCCGCGAACGTGGGGAGCATGACGCTCACCCTGACCTAGTCCTGCGGTAGCAGGGCTCAGTCCGCGTCGCTCAAGACCGGGCGCCGGGACGCCGATCTGGAAGCTATGAGCGGCTCGGGCTACGACCCGAAGATCATCGAGCGCTTCGTCGACCAACTGCAGCGCAAGGCGGACACGGTCCGCGTCGGCTGCGCCGTCGGCGGCGGCATCTTCGGCCTGGTCGTCGGCGCCGTGCCGCTGACGCCGTTGAAGTCGGTGTGGGGCGTTCCACCGGGTTTCGCGTTCGCGACGACCATGGTCGGGGCGCTACTCGGGATTCTGATCGGATACGTCGTCGGCGAGGGCCGCGCGTTCCGCTATCGCGTGCAGGCTCAAAGTGCGATCTTCCAGCTCGAGATCGAGCGCCGCGTCTCCTCCGCGGTCGCACAGGCCGTCGCCCAGGTCGTGCCCGCAACCGCGCCCGCGGCGCCGACCCCGGAGGAACGGCCTCGCGTCGCGCCGCCTCCATTGACGAGCGTCGAGGACGATGAGCCGTCGTCGGAGCCGATGCTCCGGCCGCCGGGAGTTTCGGCTCCGCCGGTTTCACCCAAGCCCGAGGATCCGCCGGCGCCGCCGCTCAGCCCCGCCGCGATCGGCTAGCACCGGCCTTGAATAGCTCCGCTTCCGCCGGGGGCGTGCGCCCGCCGGCTGCCGACGGCCGGCGGGCGCGCACCACGGCTAGGCCGTCGCGGCCTCGCGCTCGGCCGTCTCGACGATCTGCTTGTTCGCCGTCAGCAGGTCGCCCTTGAGCCGGTCGATCACCTCGACCTGCTGGATGATCGTCTCGACGACGGTGTTGACGAGGAGGAATTCCGCCGGCGTCGTCCAGCCCGGCTGCTTCGTCAGCCGGATGAGCTCGATCCAGTCGTCCTGCTCGGCGACGACGGTGAGGCGGTCGCTCAGCTCCTTGATGTTGGTCTCGAGCCGCCCGATGTCGTGTTCCACCTCTGACCTCCTTCCCTGACGGGTTGGAACTCGGTGGCTGGGCCGCTCGGCCCCGCGACACTCGCACATCGCGGGAGGCGGTTCAAGGAGCTGCGGTGTGCTCGACCTCCGTGAGCTCGCTGATCTTCGTTCCCAGGGACTTCATGTCGAAGGGCTTCTCGATGAAGGCGCTGCGACCGTGCTGATACGGGAGCACGCGGTCGTCGGTGTAGCCGGACATGAACAGGATCGGCAGCTCTGGATTCACGAGCGCGAGCCACTCCGCGAACTCGGGGCCGCTCATCTCCGGCATGACGACGTCCGTCACGACCAGATCGATGTGCGCGCCCTTGCTGAGGAAGCCTTCGATCGCCTGGCCGGGGTCGGAGGCCTCACGCACCTCGTAGCCGAGGGCCTCGAGCATGCCGCGGACGGTGTCGCGTACGAGCTCCTGGTCTTCGACGAGCAGAATCGTCACAGTCGGCGTCGTCTCCTTCGCAACCTGCCGATCAGGAAGGGCAGGGGGCCCAACGCGAACGGCACGGCGTGGCTCTCCGCATTCTGTGTCTTATCGGCGTAAATCCGAGTGATCTGAGCGGTGATCAGCCGCCGAAATTCGTCGGGACGCACGGCGCCGGCCTCGTCTCGCCTCAAGTGCGGCCGGAGCACGTTGTCCTTGGACGGCCAGAACGCCCACGAGAGCGTGGAGGCGAACCGCTCGCAGCCGTAATCGCGGTGCTCGAACCCGGCCACCTTCCAGCACCAGTCGCGGCCGCCGAGGCGGCTGTGGAGGCTCCGCCGTGCGGCTCGTCCAGAAGCAGGAAGTCGACCTGGTGCGCGTATTCATGCTGGGCGATCGCCCATGCCCGACGGCCCGCGGTCAGCACGCGAGTGTCGATCCAGATGTGCCCGGGCACGGCATGCGACTCGACCCCGGACGCCAGGTGGATGGTGACGCGCTGTTGCACGATGCCCCAGTTGAACGAGCTGGCGTTCAGCGCCGCGCGCACCTCGGCGCGCTGTGCCTGGTTTCCTCCGGCGAAGACGTAGTTTCCGCCGGCGGCCAGGGCGCTCGGGCTGAAGCCCAGCGCCAAGGCAGCCACAGAGAGCACCACCGCTAGAGGCCGCAGGTTCATCGCCCTCTGATCGTCGGCGCGCGGCTGAAATGCGGCTATCCCCGCGGTGCGTTCGCCGCCCTCCCCGTTTCGGGTGAGGCGCCGAATGCCTCCACCGAGGGATAGGCCGCCTCCCAGGCCGCTTCCGATGCTGTTTTCAGCAAATCGGGTGCGCGGCCACGCCCCATAACCGTTGGAGGGCCTAATCACGCGTGACCGCTGAACGCTCAAATGACTCCCGATCACCCGAAGGCGTGCCCTCCCTGGGTTGCGGAAGGGAGGTGACACAACCGTGCTGAAGCTCTTTGTTTTCGCGCAGACCTACGCGGCAGATGCCGCAGCGTCGCTTCGCCGCCGCGAGGAGGGGCAGACGATGGCCGAGTACGGCGTCGTTCTCGCAGTGATTACGCTCACCGTGATCGCCGCGATCACGCTGCTTTCCGAACGCGTGCGAGGCGCGCTCACGAGCGTCGCCAACGTCCTCCCGGGCGGATGATCCAGGAGCTGCAGGAGTTGCACTCAAGGCTCCGTCCCCGAGAGGAACGGATGGTGCGCTGGGGCGCGGTCGCGGCGGCGGTCGCGCTCTGGTTCTCCATCGCTTGGCGCGATGCTTGGGTGCTTCTCGCAATCCCGCTCATGGCGGCGGCGTGCACGGCAGTCGCCCTCCGGGATCGGCGGACTTTTCCGATCCTCCCGGAGGAGCCAGACGACGACGCTTGGAGTTACTGAGCGTCGAGCACGCCGCCGCCTGCGGCCCCTCTTTGCGGCCAGCCGCTCGACCGGTCTTTTCAGACGGACGCGCGAGCGAAGCCCGCGCGTCCTGATAGCGGCACCGCAAGCGGCGCCTTGGCGGCGGCCGGCACGGCAGTCGCCCTCCGGGATCGGCGGACTTTTCCGATCCTTCCGGAGGAGCCAGACGACGACGCTTGGAGTTACTGAGCGTCGAGCACGCCGCCGCCTGCGGCCCATCAAGCAAGGCCTAAGCCCTTCCGTGTTTCGTGCCGAAGTTGTTTTTGGTGCGATTCGCGGCTCGCTATCTCTGGCTCCCGCTATGGGCATTTGTCGTCGCGGCAGCTCTGCTGCTGCTCCACTTTCTGCCTGAACCCGCTGGGGAGCTGGTACTCGCAGCTCTTGTCCTGGGAGTCGTCTTTCTCGCGCGCCAGAAACACCGCGCGTTGCGAAAGAGCGAGCGCTCGTACAGGGAGCTACTCGAGCGGTTGCCTCTCGTCACGTACGTCGACGAGCTCAACGAGGCGAGCACGACGATCTACATGAGTCCCCAGGTCGAGAAGCTCCTCGGCTATCCCGTCCGAGCGTGGTACGACGACCCCGAGTTCTTTCCCAAGGTTCTCCACCCTGACGACCGCGACCGCGTCCTCGCCGAATATCCAATTGCGAGCAGCGGGGCGCCCTACAGATCGGAATACCGGCTGGTCGCGCAGGACGGCAGCGCCGTCTGGGTTCAGGACGAAGCGGTCGTCGGGCCCGACCGGGACGGCGAGCTGCGCCTGCAGGGCTTCCTGCTCGACATCACGCGACGCAAGGCATCAGAGGCCGATCGCCAGCGCCTCGCGGCCGTGGTCACGTCGGCGGACGACGGAATCGTCTCCACGAACCTGGACGGTGTGATCGAGACGTGGAATCGAGGCGCGGAGATCATCTATGCCTGTCCGGCCGAGGACGCGATCGGCACGAATATCTCCAGATTCACGCCGCCCGAGCTCAGGGACAAGCAGACCGGGATGCTCGCGGCGGTGCGGGCGGGCGAGCCTGTCACAGGCTACGAGACGGTGAGGCTCAGGAAGGACGGCACCCGGTTCGACGCTGCCCTGAGCCTGTCTCCGATCCGCGACGACAAGGGAGAGGTCGTGGGTTTGTCGGGCATCGTGCGCGACATCACCGAACAGAAGGATGCCGAGCGGAGGCTCGAGGCCGAGCACGCGGTCACGCGTGTGTCCGCGGAGGCGCGCACGCTCGAGGAGGGCGCGCCTCGGATTCTCGAGGCGCTGTGCAAGTGCGTCGGATGGGACTTCGGCGAGCTGTGGCAGATCGACGAAGACGCCCACGAGCTCAGCTGCGTCGGGGTCTGGCATGACCGCAGCGACTCGCTGGCGGACTTCGCGGAGCTGGCCCGGAGTGCGAGGTTTCAATGCGGCGATGGCCTTCCAGGCCGGACCTGGGACCGATCGGAGGCCACGTGGATCCGCGACGTGGGCGCGGAGTCGCTCCCGCGGTCCGCCGCTGCGTCCAAGGTTGGCCTGCGGGCGGCGGTCGGATTCCCGATCGTCGCTCGAGAGAAATTGCTCGGCGTCGTCAGCTTCTTCAGCCACGACGTGAGAGAGCCTGATCAGGCGCTGCACGAGATGATGGAGGCCGTCACGGCGCATCTCGGGCAATTCATGGAGCGACTCCGGGCGGAAGACGATCGCAAGCAGCTCGAGGAGCAACTTCGGCACTCCCAGAAGATGGAAGCGGTCGGGCGGCTGGCCGGCGGCGTTGCGCACGACTTCAACAACTCCTTGATGGCGATCCGCGGCTACAGCGAGCTGATGCTCGGGCGACTGCTTCCCGGCGACCCGCTGCACCGGCACGCCGACGGAATCAAGAAGGCGGCCGACAGCGCCGCGTCGATGACGAAGCAGCTCCTCGCCTTCGGGCGCAAGCAGATGCTCCAGCCGGAAGTACTCGACCTGAACGAGGAGCTGTTCGGCCTCAGCGAGATGATCGAGCGGATGGTCGGCGAGGATGTCGAGCTCGTCACCAAGGCGGCCGACGATCTCGGCGCGGTCAAGGCCGACCCCCAGCAGATCCAGCAGGTGCTCCTGAACCTGATCGTCAACGCCCGTGACGCGATGCCCGAGGGCGGCAGGCTCGTCCTCGAGACCGCGAACGTGGAGCTCGACGAGGGCAAGCGCCACGTGATGCTGGCGGTGACCGACAGCGGCTGCGGCATGGACCACGAAACGCAGGCCCAGATCTTCGAGCCGTTCTTCACCACGAAGGAGCTCGGCAAGGGCAGCGGCCTCGGTCTGGCGACCGTCTACGGGATCGTCGAGCAGAGCGACGGCCGCATCTCGGTCGACAGCGCGCCGGGTCGGGGGACGACCTTCCGGATCTATCTCCCTCGGAGCGACCGCCCCGGTCGCGCCGAGAACAACACTTACCAGTTCCCCGGCATGCAACAGGGCTCCGAGACCGTGCTCGTCGTCGAGGACGAGGACAGCGTCCGCACCGTCGTCGGCCACATGCTCGAAGAACGCGGCTACGACGTGATCCTGGCCCCGTGTCCCCAAGAGGCAATCCAGCTGGCTGCGGGACGCTCAGGCCGAATCGACCTCCTCCTGACCGACGTGGTCATGCCCGAGATGAGCGGCGCGGAGCTGGCGGTGCGGCTCGCGGCCCCGCGCCCCGAGCTGAAGGTCCTGTACATGTCGGGCTACACGAACGAGGCGATCCTCCACCGAGGCATGTTCGAGGACGCGATCTCCTTCCTCCAGAAGCCGTTCACCAGCGAAACGCTCGGGCAGCGCGTCCGCGAGGTGCTCGACGGCGATCCGGAGATCGACGCCGCCGTGGAGGCCTAGCATGGCGACGCCCCCAGAGCTCAGCACCGTCGCCCTCGCTCGGCCGGCGGATCGCGCCGTCCCGCAGATCACGTGTCTCGTCGCCGACGATCATCCTGCGGTGCTCGCCGCCGTCTCCGACGTGCTCGCAGAGGGAGGCGTCGAGATCGTCGCCCGGGCTCGAGACGGCGACGAGGCCCTGGACAAGATCGAGAGCCGGCGCCCGCACGTCGCCCTGGTCGACGTGCGGATGCCGAGGCTGTCGGGAATCGACGTCGCCCGCGCGGCCTCCCGATCGACGCCCGACACGGCCATCCTGCTCTACACGGGCCAGGCCGAGACAGCGCTCGTCACCGAGGCGCTCGACGCCGGAGCAAGGGGTTTCGTGCTGAAGGAAGCTCCGCTTCCGGACCTCGTGCGGGCCGTCGAGACGGTCGCCGGCGGCGGCACCTACGTCGATCCTGTGCTCAGCGGAGTGATCGCGAGCGCGGAAGCGACGAGGCGGATACCCGCGCTTACCCAGCGCGAGCGGGACGTGTTACGCCTGCTCGCCGACGGGCTCACGAACGAGCAGATCGGCCAGCGTCTCTTCATCTCCGCCGAGACGGTGCGGACGCACGTCCGCAAGGCGATGGCGAAGCTCGACGCCGACACGCGGACGCAGGCCGTGGCGACGGCCCTGCGGCAGTCCCTGATCGCCTAGAGCGCTCAGATCAGCGCGGCGACCTTCTTCAGGTCGCGCACGAACTCCGCGTACTGCAGCTCGCGGTCCTCAGCCCGCAGGATCGAGGAGGGATGAACGGTCGCGATCACGTTCGGCGCCAGCGGGGACTCGATCAGCTCGCCGCGCTGGCGCGAGACCCGGAACTGCTTGCCGAGCAGCGCCTGGGCAGCCGTTGCGCCGAGAGCGACGAGCACCCGCGGCTTGAGCACGGCCAGCTCGGCATCGAGCCAGGGCCGGCACGCCGCGATCTCCTGCCAGTTCGGCTTCTGGTGGATGCGCCGCTTCCCGCGCGCCTGCCACTTGAAGTGCTTGACGGCGTTGGTGACGTAGACCTTGTCCCGCTCGATTCCGACGTCGACGAGCGCCCGGTCGAGGAGTTTCCCGGCCGGGCCGACGAACGGCCGGCCTTCGACGTCCTCCTGGTCGCCCGGCTGCTCGCCGACGAAGACGACCTCCGCGGAGGGCCGCCCCTCGCCGAAGACGGTTTGCGTCCCCGTCTTCCAGAGCGGACACGCCTTGCAGTCGGCGGCGGCTTCGCGCAGCTTCTTGACCGTCGGCCGGTCGGGGACGAGCGGCGCCGCGGTGCCGTCGAGCTCGAGCTGGCTCACGCCCGGGGTGTACCCATCTGCGGCGCTACCATTCCCCTCCGCGGCGCCGTGGCCGAGAGGTTAGGCAGGGGCCTGCAAAGCCCCGTACAGCGGTTCGAATCCGCTCGGCGCCTCCTACGGCTGGAGGCGTTTGCGCCAGGCCTCGCCCGCGGCGCGTCCTTCCGGCGTCGTGAGGAAGTGCTCGAGCGGGACGTGCACGAACGTCACGCGCGCGGAGGCGAGAACTTCCCCGCCCTTACGGAGCTCACCGCGCGCGTAGACGCGCCGTCCTTCCTCGCGCTCGATCGCGGCGTGCGCGGTCAGCTCGGCATTGATGGGGACGGGCCGGCGGTAGTGCGCGAAGAAGCGGCCGGTGACGCACGGGAATCGGTACCAGGTGGCGAGTAGCCCACAGGCCTCGTCGAGCGCGGCGGCGACGAGCCCGCCATGCACGAGGCCCGGCCCCGCCTCGTGGCGCTCGTCGAAGCGAAGCGGCGCCTCGTACTCACACTGACCTTCGTGCTCCGGCGCCGGGAGGTGCAATCCGAACTCGTTCTCGCCGCACCCCCAGCAGTTCTCGGTGTGGTGAGGCGGGATCTTCAGCGAAGCCCGCCGCGCTCGTGGTGGGCCTTGAAGAACTCGCGCGAGCCGGCCGTCGCCATCGCGGCCGAGGCCGAGATCTCGAGCGCCAGCGTCGCCGCCGCGACGATCTGCGCCAACCGGTAGACCTTCCCCGCGCCGGCGCAGCCCATCAGCTCCAGCCACGAGCGGGCGTAGGGGAGCGTCGTGCCTCCACCCACCGTCGCCACCTCGAGCCCGGGCAACCGGATCGAGACGTTGATCCCGCCCTCGACGCGCCGCCCGGCGCCGTGCGCCATCGAGCTCGTCCCGACCATCCCGATGTCCTGGCCTGTGGCCGTGAAGATCGCGGCGATCGCGGTCGCGGGCGTGAACGCGACCGACTGCATTCCGGACGCGACCGCGCCGTGGGTCCCCACGAACGCCAGGTCGAGCAGGTCCTGAGGTGAGGTTCGCAGGACGCGCCGGATCGCATCGTCCGTCAGCGTGGCCTCGGCCAGCACGGTCTTGCCGTGCCCGCCGCGCTCGAAGTAGCGATGCGACGGCTTCTTGTCGCCGCCCATGTTCGCCTCGAGCACCGTCCGCTCCGGCTGCACCGGGGCCCGCTCCGGGACGAAGCTCTGGTTGACCGCGTACGAGTTGCGCGTGACCATGTTCAGCCCGACGGCGTCGCCGGTGGTGAAGGCGTACATGACGTGGCACATCGGGCCGACGACGTGCGTCTCGACCTCGCGCAGGATCGCGTGCCGCGAGAGCCCTTCCATCGGCGCGCCCTCGAGCCAGGCCCGCATCTCATCGACCTGGCCTTCGATCCAACGGGCGAACTGCACCGCCTCACCCGCATTCGCGAACAGGAATCCCGAGGCGCGGGTCATGCGATCGCGCAGGACGTAGGCTCGGAACCCGCCCGACTCCGCCACGGCGCGGGCGCCGCGGTAGAGCGAGATCGAGAGCCCGCCCTCTGTGTTCGCGAGCGGGACGAAGACGGACTCGCGGCTCCGTCCGCGCTCCTCCACGCGCCCCTCGGGCTCCGTCAACTCGTACTCGCCGAGCTCGATCTCGAGCGGGCCGACGACGGCGACCGGCACGACGGCGACGCCGGTCAGCAGCTCGGTCGCGCGCGCGTACGGCCCGAGGTCGTCCCAGAAGACCTCACCGTCCTCGGTCAGGCCACGCAGCTCGTCCTGGCGGGCCCGGATCGAGTCGGGATCGTTCTTTCGTGGCCAGCGGCGCAGGTCCATGACGCGGAGCGTAATCTCCCCGCCGATGGCCACAGAGCAGGTGATGGAACCGGTCCAGGGCGAGCGCGAGGAATACAGCGGCGTTCTGCGCTACTACAAGCTGGCGAAGAAGGCGGAATGGCAGGTCCGGGACCTCCCCTGGGGCGAGATCCCGCCGATCCCCGAGACCAAGGGGTCGCCGCAGAAGCTGGCCCGCCGGCGCGACATGTGGCGCTCCGTGATCACGCAGCAGCTGCAGGCGGACGAGCTTGCCTGTGAAATGGCGTCTCAGCTCTTGAACATCGCTCCCGATCCGGAGGCGAAGCTCTACTACTCGACGATGGTGCAGGACGAGTCGCGGCACACGGAGGCGTGGCTGCGGCTGGCCGCCGACGCCGGCGGGACCGGCGAGCGCGACCCGTATCTGGACGAGCTCGCGCACATGACCCTGGAAGCCGACACCCTCGAGGAGAAGGTCTTCCAGATGCAGGTCTTCTACGAGCGCCTGATCATCTCCCGCTTTCGCCTGATCGCGCGCTCGTCCCACGGGACGATTCTCGAAGACCTGTGCAACCGGCTTACCACGGATGACGGGATCCACCACGGCGCCGGGATGGCGTACGAGAAGGTGCTCCTCCAGAGCGCGTCCAAGGAGACGAAGCACAGCCTCGTCGACGCCGCGAACCGGCTCCTGCCGACCTTCGTCGAGCACGCGCTCTGGCGCCCGAAGGAGCGCGCCTTCATCGGCCGGGCGATGCACGCTCGCGACGTCGAGCGCCTGAAGGAAGACCTCGAGATCGGCGTTCGTCTCGCGCAGTCGCTCGGCCTCGACGTCAGCGACGTCCAGCTGCCCGTCTAGCCCATGGCCACCCTGATGGAGGGGGGACCGCTTGCGGCGCGCATTCGCGCGGAGGTCGGCGACGAGGTGCGCGAGCTCGGGCAGCTCGGCCTGGCCACCGTCCAGGTGGGCGAGGACCCCGCGTCGACGATCTACCTGCGGCGCAAGCACGAGGCGGCGCAGGAGGCGGGGATCGCCTCGCACGACCGCAAGGTTGCGGCCGACATCTCCGAGGAAGACCTGCTGGCCGTGGTCGGCGACCTCAACGATGACGATTCCGTCGACGGTGTTCTCGTCCAGTTGCCGCTCCCCGACCACCTCGACGAGGCGAGGATCATCCGGGCGGTCGACCCGGTCAAGGACGTCGACGGCTTTCATCCGCTCAACGCCGGGCAGCTCTACCTCGGGCGGCCGACGCTCGTGCCGGCAACTCCGCTCGGCATCGTGGCGCTCCTCGCCGAGCATCAGATCCCGCTGACCGGCGCGCGGGGCGTTGTGATCGGCCGCAGCGATATCGTCGGCAAGCCGATCGCGCACCTGCTGCTTGAGGCGAATGTGACCGTGACGATCTGCCACTCGCGGACGGACGACCTCTCCCGGCATACGCTGGATGCGGACGTGCTCATCGTCGCCGCGGGGGTCCCAGGCATCGTCAGCGCCGACATGGTCAAGCAGGGCTCGGCAGTGGTGGACGTGGGCATCAATCGCACGGAGGCGGGCCTCGTCGGCGACGTCGACCCGGGCGCGGCCGACCGTGCGGCTTTCCTGACTCCGGTTCCGGGCGGAGTGGGCCCGATGACGATCGCGATGCTGCTCAGAAACACGGTGCTTGCGGCACGTTTTCGCCGTGGTCAGCTTGCGTTTCCGACAGGCCGCCGCTAACGTTCCCGCCGCTCGACAAGTCGGTCGGCGGCTCGGTTCCCGGGCCGTCGTTGTTTGTTGTAAGGAGGAACGATTGCCTGAGGGCACCGTCAAGTGGTTCTCGAACGAGAAGGGTTACGGATTCATTGAGCGCGAGGGCGGCGAGGACGTCTTCGTGCATCACTCCAAGATCACGATGGAGGGCTACCGCTCACTGACCGAGGGTCAGCGCGTGCAGTTCGACGTCGAGCAGGGCGACAAGGGCCTTCAGGCCGTGAACGTCCAGGCGATCTAAGCCTTTCGGAACCGAAGCAAAACGAGCGGCCTCCGAAAGGGGGCCGCTTTTATTTGGGAGGATCACTGGAGATGGCGATCACGAGAGACGAGGTACTGCACGTCGCGCGCTTGGCCCGGCTCGAGCTCACCGACGACGAGGTCGAGCGCTTGCAGGAGCAGCTGAGCGCGATCCTGGAGGCAGTCGGAAAGGTCTCTGAGCTCGATCTCTCAGAAGTCGAGCCGATGACCCATCCGCTCGACCTCCTGAACGTCTGGGCCGAGGACGAGCCAAGGCCATGCCTGTCCGTCGACGAGGCCTTGGAGAACGCCCCCGATCGGGCCGGGAACTTCTTCCGGGTTCCGGCGAGATGACCGACACGCTCCGCCTCACCGCCGAGGAGGCCGCGGGCCTGATCGAGCGCGGAGAGACCAACGCCGCCGAGCTGCACCGCGCCTACCTCGAGCGCGAGGACGACCTGAACGCGTATCTGCGTACCGTCGACGAGGCGGACGGCGACGGCGTTCCGATCGCCTTCAAGGACCTGATCTCGACGAAGGGCATCGAGACCACTGCCGGCTCGAGGATCCTCGCCGGGTACACGCCGGTCTTCGACGCCACCGTGGCCACGCGGTGCAAGGAGGCAGGCCTGCCGCTGCTCGGCAAGACGAACATGGATGAGTTCGCGATGGGCTCGTCGACGGAGAATTCGGCCTTCGGCCCGACCCGGAACCCGTGGGATCCCGAGCGCGTGCCGGGCGGGTCCTCCGGCGGGTCGGCTGCGGCCGTCGCAGGCGGGCTCGCGCCGTGGGCGCTGGGCTCTGACACCGGCGGCTCGATCAAGCAGCCCGCGGCGCTGTGCGGCGTGGTCGGCCTGCGGCCGACCTACGGCACCGTCTCCCGCTACGGAATCGTCGCCTTTGCCTCCAGCCTCGATCAGATCGGTCCGATCACGAAGACCGTGCGCGACTGCGCGCGCCTGTACCAGATCATCGCCGGGCGCGACCCTTGCGACACGACCACGGTCGAGCTTCCGCAGCCGGTGGAGATTCCGGAAGTCGAAGACCTAAGGGGGCTGAAGATCGGCGTGCCCAGGCAGCTGAACGAGGCCCAGGGAATCGAGCCCGGCGTCTCCGAAAGCGTGAGCGCCGCGATCGAGAAGGCACGCGAGCTCGGCGCCGAGATCGGCGACTGCGAGCTGCCGCGCTCGGTCGACTACGGTCTGGCGTGCTACTACCTGATCGCGCCATCGGAGGCGTCGTCGAACCTGGCCCGCTACGACGGCGTCCGCTACGGACATCGGGCGGAGCGGAACGGCGACGTCGCCGCGCTCTACTCGCGGACGCGCGACGAGGGCTTCGGTGACGAGCCGAAGCGGCGGATCATGCTCGGCACCTACGCGCTGTCGGCGGGCTATTACGAGGCGTTCTACGGCCAGGCGCAGAAGGTCAGAACGCTGATCCGTCAAGAGCACGAGGCGCTGTTCGAGCGGTTCGACCTGATCGTCAGCCCGACCTCGCCGACCGTCGCGTTCAAGCTCGGCGAGAAGACGCAGAACCCGCTCGCCATGTATCTCTCGGACGTCCTCACGATCCCGTCCTGCATGGCGGGCCTGCCGGGCCTGTCGGTTCCCGTCGGCCTTTCCGAGGGCTTGCCGGTCGGCCTGCAGGTCGTCGGGCCGCAGTTCGGCGAGAACACGCTCTTCCGCGTCGGCCACGCGCTCGAGCGGGCGATCGACTTCGACACCGTTCCCGAAAGGCTGCGATGAGCTGGGAGCCGGTGATCGGCTGCGAGATCCACGTCCAGCTGAAGACGAGGACGAAGATGTTCTGCCGCTGCCCGAACGGCTTCGGCGGCGAGCCCAACCCGCAGACCTGCCCGGTCTGCCTCGGCTTCCCCGGCGCACTGCCGGTGCCGAACAAACGTGCAGTAGAGCTGACGATCTTGCTCGGCCATGCACTCGAATGCCACATCGCCGAGCGCGCCGTCTTCCATCGCAAGAACTACTTCTATCCCGACCTCCCGAAGGGCTACCAGATCAGCCAGTACGACCTGCCGCTGTGCGTCGACGGCCACTTCGTGGTGCCCGGCGTGGACGGCGACCTCCGGGTCGGGATCGTGCGTGCGCACCTCGAGGAGGACGCCGCGAAGAACATTCACGTCGGCGGAGCGGCCGGCCGCATCTCCGGGGCGTCGGCGACACTCGTCGACTTCAACCGGGGCGGGACGCCTCTCGTCGAGATCGTCACCGGCCCCGACCTGCACTCCGCCGAGCAGGCGAAGAGCTTCCTCCAGCTGCTTCGGCAGACGGTGGTCGAGCTCGGTCTGTCCGACGCGGAGCTCGAGAAGGGCTCGATGCGCTTCGACCTCAACGTGTCGGTGCGACCCGCCGGCTCGGGCGAGCTGCGCACCCGCACCGAGCTGAAGAACATGAACTCGTTCAACTTCGCGGCGAAGGGGATCGAGCGCGAGATCGCGCGGCAGATCGGAATCTACGAGGCCGGCGGGCAGGTCGAGCAGGAGACTCTTCATTTCGACCCGGCGAACGAGAGCTCGCCGCCGCTTCGCTCCAAGGAGGAGGCGCACGACTACCGCTACTTCGCCGACCCCGACCTCGTGCCGCTCGAGCCGCCGCGTGAGCTCGTCGAGCGGCTGCGGCGCGAGTTGCCCGAGCTTCCCGGGCGGCGGCTCAGGAAGATCGAGCAGGCGGTCGGCTTCTACAACGCCTCCGTGCTCGTGACC
>JBIOYJ010000114.1:0-13016 GCA_044870105.1 Gaiellaceae bacterium
AGGAACCCAAGCCCGTCGCGAAGCCCCTCGAGCTGCGGGCCGAACGAGTCGGTGACGCCCGCTTCGTACCAGCAGATCATCCCGGCGCTCCAGCCGCAGAGGACGATGCCCTGCTCCCACGCCTCCCGCAGGATGCGATCGAAGCCGTGAACGCGCCAGATCGCGAGCATGTTCGCGGTGTTGCCGCCGCTCACGTAGATCACGTCCTGCCCGAGCACGAACTCGCGCAGGTTCTCCGGCGGCCACGGGAAGAACGGGAGATGCGAGACCTCGGCTCGGCCGCGGAGCTTCTCGTAGGCGAGCAGGATCCCCTCGGCGTCGTCCGCGAGCGCCGTCGGCACGAAGCAGACGCGGGGCGGCGTGCGGCGCGCAAGCCCGAGGAAGAAGTCCTCCAGCGGCCGCCGTTCGTCGTCGTCCAGGCTGATTCCCCCGAGCGCGACGATCTGGCGCTCAGGCACTGCGCCGAATCTGCTCGTCGAGCGGAACCAGCGCGAGCTGGAACGTGCGGACGGCATCGTCGTTCGTAACGACGTTGTCGCCGTGCTCGAGCATCGTGAGCAGGTCGCGCGTCAGCGGGATGTTTCCGGGCAGGCGCTCGGTGACCAGCGCGTTCATGCGCATCAGCGCCATGGGTACGTGCACGCTCGGGCGTCGGATTCGCAGCACCCGCTTCAGCCGCTCCCAGAACTCATTCCAGCTCACCGAGTCGGGGCCGCCGAGCTCGAACGTCCGATTTGCGGCCTCGCCCTTGTCGATCGCCGCCGCGAAGTACGCGGCCACGTCGTCGATCCAGATCGGCTGGATCCGCTGCCGCCCGGAGCCGATGATCGGCGTCACCGGCGTCAAGCGGGCCAGCCGCTTGAACGTGGGCAGGATCCCGCCCTCGCGGCCGAAGACGAAGCTCGGGCGGAAGATCACGTGCTCGATCCCGGAGCCTTTGGTGATCTGCTCCATCTCCCACTTCGCGCGGTAGTAGGGAACGAGATCCTTCGTCTTCTCGCTCGTGCCGAGCGCGCTCATCAGCACGAAGCGGCGGACTCCTGCGTCCTTCGCCGCGGAGACGAGATCGCGGGTTCCCTGCTCCATGATCCGCCGGAATTGCTCGTCCTTTCCCTGCCGGATCGCGACGAGGTGCACGACGACCTCGCACCCCTCCACAGCGCGGCGAAGGCCGGCCGGATCGGTCATATCTCCCTCGACCAACTCGCAGCCCCAGGAAGCAAGATGAGAGCCGCGGCTGAGCTTCCGGACGAGCGCTCTCACCGGGCGGTCATCTGCGCGGAGCGCGTGAATCACCTTCGGACCCACGAATCCTGTGCCCCCCGTAACGAGGATCAGCGTGCGGGCTCCTTCTCGAAGTTCTGCCAATAGCGGCTCGGCGTCGGGCCCTGCTGGCCCTGGTATTTCGAGCCGAGCTCGCCGGCTCCGTAGGGGACTTCGGCCGGCTCGGAGAGCTGCACGAAGGACAACTGCCCGATCTTCATTCCGTAGTAGATCGTGATCGGGAGGTTCGCCACGTTCGAGAGCTCCAGCGTGACGTGTCCGTTCCAGCCCGGGTCGATGAAGCCGGCCGTCGAGTGGATCAGCAGGCCGAGCCGCCCGAGCGAGCTCTTCCCCTCGAGGCGGGCGACAAGATCGTCCGGCAAGCGGATTCGCTCGAGCGTGGACCCGAGCACGAACTCGCCGGGATGCAGAATGAACGGACGCTCGTCGTCGATCTCGACCAGCTCGGTGAGGTCGTCTTGCGGCTCCTTGACGTCGATGAACGGGTAGCGCGCGTTGTGGAAGACGCGGAAATAGCGGTCGACGCGCACGTCGACGCTGGACGGCTGGAGCAGAGACTCGTCGTACGGATCGATCTCGATCCGGGCCTCTTCGAGTAGTCGCGCGATGGTTTTGTCCGACAGAACCACGAAGTCGATTCTATGCTGGCACTTCTCGGATGCCGGAAAACGATCTAAACGTCCGTTTCCGCGAGCGGCGCCGGAAACGGAAGCAGCAGGTTCGTAGACGCCGCGCCGTCGCCGTTGCCGTCCTCGCGCTACTCGGCGCAGGCATCGGCTTGGGCGCGAGCGCGATGGGCGGAGGCGGCGGGCACACCGGCGACGTGAAGGCAGCGCGCCATGTCAAGCGCTCGCTGCCCGCGCCGCGGGCGCGGCCAACCGAGATCCGCGGCATCCACGTCACGATGGCGCTCGCCTCGCTGCCCGGGAAGCTCGTCAGCTACGCGGCCATGGAGGGACTGAACACGATCGAGCTCGACGTCAAGGACGAGAACGGCCAGGTCGGCTTCGTCACGGCGTCGGTGCCGCTCGCGGAGCGTATCGGGGCCGCGATCCGCTTCTACGCGCCGCGCCGCGCCGTCCGGCTCGTGCACAGCCGCGGCCACTACCTGATCGGACGTGTGGTCGTGTTCGAAGATCCGATCCTCGCGGAGAAGCGTCCCGCGCTGGCCGTCCGGACGAGTGACGGATCGATCTGGAAGAACAACGCGGGGCTCGGGTGGGCGAACCCCTACGACCGGCGGGTCTGGCGTTACAACGTCGATGTTGCCGCGGCTGCGGCCAAGGCGGGCTTCGACGAGATTCAGTTCGACTACGTGCGTTTCCCCAGCGACGGCGACGTCTCGATCATCCGCTACCCCGGCCGGAAGGCGCAGCCGATGGAGTGGACGATTCCGGCCTTCGTCCAGTACGCGGCGAAGCGGCTACGCCCGCTCGGCGTGAGGGTCTCGGTCGACGTCTTCGGGCTTTCCGCCACCCGCGATCTCGGCATCGGGCAGCGCCCGAGGCGGCTCGCGCGCTTCGTCGACGCGGTGTACCCGATGGTCTATCCCTCGCACTACAACTCCGGCGAATACGGCCTGCCTGACCCGAACGCCGTCCCCGGCGTGACGGTCGCGCGGTCGCTGCAGGACTTCCAGGCCGAGCTGACCGGACGGAAGGCGATGCTGATTCCGTGGCTCCAAGACTTCCCGCTGGGACGCTCGTACTCACTCCTCGACATTCAGCGGGAGATCCTCGCCGCGCGGTCGTTCGACACCGGCGGCTACCTGCTCTGGAACCCCGAGGGCGTCTACACCGAAGAAGCGCTCGCGCCCTGAGGTAGCGGCGAGGGCGGAACCCGGAACAGCCGGGCGATCGGGCGCGGCAACCACCAGTTCCAGCGTCCGAGTAGGAGCATCAGTGAAGGGACGAGCAGGCCGCGAATCACGGTTGCGTCGAAGATGATCCCGGCGGCGAGGCCGATCCCGAACTGCTTGACGTCGACGCCGGGGCTGGTGGAGAGGACGAAGAAGGCGAACATCAGCACCAGCGCCGCGCTCGTGACGAGCTTCCCGGTCCGCGCGAGGCCGAGAGAGACCGCCTGGCGTGTGTCGCCCGTCTTGTCGTAGGTCTCGCGAATCCGGGTGAGCATGAACACCTCGTAGTCCATCGAGAGCCCGTACAGGAACGCGAAGACCATCAACGGGATCCAGGCGATGATCGCGTCGGTCGCGTGGACGTTCCAGATCGCCTCGCTGCCGTGGCCCCACTGGAAGATGAAGACCATGATCCCGAACGCTGCGCCGAGCGAGACGAGGTTCAGGATCACCGCCTTGAGCGGCAGGATCACCGAGCGGAAGGCGCGCATCAGCAGCACGAACGTCAACAGGATCACGAACGCCAAGACGAGCGGGAACTTCCCGTAGACCGCGTGTACGAAGTCGCGGTCCTCGGCCGCGATGCCGCCGAGCGTGAGCTTCGTCCGGCCGCCGAGCTCCGACTCGACCGACGGCAGCACGTCGTGTTGCAGGTTCGAGATCGTCTTGCGCACCGACTTCGCCGCTCCGTCGGCGGAAGGGAACGCTTCGACGAGAGCGGTCGACCCTCGGCGCCATTCCAGCGGAGCAGTTGCTCCCGCCACACCAGGCGTCCGGTCGAGTCGAGACGCGATCCTCTGGCGCGCCTGCGGCGCGCCGTCGTGCTCGACGAGGATGAGGAACGGCTTCAGCACTCCGGGCGAGATGTGCTCCTCGTTCAGGACGTTCAATCCGGTGACGGCGTCGCCTTTGCCGGCGAGGTCTTTCGCCTGGGCCTCGGAGGGATTGAGCTGGAGGCCCGGGATCAGCAGCAGGGCGACGATCGCGATCCCCGCCGCCGCGACTACGACGGGGCGGCGGACGACGACCCGCGACCACCGGCCCCAGAAGCCCGCCTCGGGATGGGCGAGATCGACGAGCCGGCGCGGCAGCACGCGCAGGCGGTTGATCCGGTGTCCGAGCAGCGAGAGGACCGCCGGGAGCAGCGTGATCGAGGTGATCACGGACACCGCCGGAATCAGCAGCCCCCCGAGGCCGATCGAACGGATCACGGGGATCGGCAGAATGACCATGCTGAAGAGGCCGATCGCGACGGTCGATCCGGAGACGATTACGGAGCGACCCGCGTGCCGCATCGTCTCGATCGTCGCGGTCTCGACGTCCTCGCCGTGGTCGAGCTCCTCGCGGAAGCGGAAGATCATCAGCAGCGCGTAGTCGATCGACACGCCGAGCCCGACAAGCGCCACCAGGAACTGGACGATGATCGAGACCGGGGTGATGTACGTCAGCGCCCAAACCAGGCTGAAGGTCGTGAGGATGGCGGCGATTGCGACCATCAACGGCATCGCGATCGCGGGCAGCGTTCCGAAGACGAACAGCAGGATGATCAGCGCGCCCGTCCCGCCGATCAACGCTTCGGTGAGGATGCTCGGCCCGCCGCTGTCCGCTCCTTGCGAGTCGTAGAGCGCGTCGCGGCCGGTCAGGTTCACCGCGACGCCCGACGGCGCGGCGCCCTTGAGCATGCTGCGAATCTCGCCCGTGTGCGTGTCGGAGCTGAAACCGGGCCGGCCCGAGGGGTAGATCGTCGCGAAGGTGGTGGTGCGGTCGCGCGAGAGGTAGGCGGGATCGTGGGTCGAGAAGTACGAGCTGATCTCGAACCCGTGGTAGCGACGAGGAACCTGGTTGAGTGCCGACTCAATCCCGGCAGCCGACTTCGTGATGTCGCCGTTCGTGCGAAAGACGGCGACATGGGGCGGCTGCGCGCCGATCCCGAACGTCTTCAGGGCGCGCTGGTTAGCCTCGTAGGCGGAGTAGCCGGGGATCGAGAACTGCTCGAGCCAGCGCTTCGACACCTGCTGAGCCGAAAACGCGCCGAACAGGGTCAGCCCGATCCAGGCAAAGATGATCAGCCGCCGGTGGCGGAGGACAACGCGCGCGAGGCCGGTCACCACCTCTACCTTACGGACCGAGGGTCACCTCGCGTCGAGGCAATTGAATGACGGCTATTCATGTATCCAGTCGGCCGAGGCCTGAGGTATCGTCAGCGCCGATGGCGATGACGCGAGTGATCGAGCTGCGGACCGAGATTCCCGGTCCGCGCTCGAAGGAGATCCTCGAGCGGAAGGAGCGCGTGGTCGCCGAGCCGCTGTCGGTCTTCCTGCCCGTCGTGATCGCGGAAGGCCGAGGCGCCACGATCACGGACGTCGACGGCAACACGTTCATCGACTTCACGGGCGGCGTCGGTTGCCTCAATGTCGGTCACTCGCACCCGCGCGTCGTCGAGGCTGCGCAGGAGCAGCTCGCGCGCTTCAGCCACACCGACTTTACGATCGTGCCATACGAGCTCTACGTGGAGCTCGGCGAGCGGCTCATCGAGCTCTCGCCCATCACGGGCCCGCAAAAGACGGCGTTCTTCAACGCCGGCACGGAGGCGATCGAGAACGCGGTCAAGTTCGCGCGCTCGTACACGAAGCGGCCGGCGGTGATCGCGTTCGAGGGCGGTTTCCACGGTCGCACGCTGCTCGCGCTGAGCCTTACCTCGAAGACCCATCCGTACAAGGCTGGTCTCGGGCCGTTCGCGCCGGAGGTCTACCGCGTTCCGTTTCCGAACGAGTACCGCGGCCCAAGCGCGGGCGAGGCGCTCGCCGCGCTCGAGCGGACGCTGATCACGCAGGTGGCGGCGGAGACCGTGGCGGCGATCGTGCTCGAGCCCGTTCAGGGCGAGGGCGGCTTCGTCGTCGCGCCGCAGGAGTTTGTCCAAGGCGTGAGGGCGCTCTGCGACGAGCACGGGATCGTGCTGGTCGTCGACGAGGTGCAGACGGGCTTCGGCCGCACCGGGAAGCTGTGGGCGATCGAGCACTACGGCGTGGAGCCGGACCTGCTCACGCTCGCGAAGTCGATCGCAGCCGGGCTCCCGCTCTCGGCCGTGATCGGCAAGCAGGCGATCATGGACGCGCCCGGCGACTCGGCGATCGGCGGCACCTACGTCGGCAACCCGGTCGCGCAGGCGGCCGCGCTCGCCGTGCTCGACGTGTTCGAGGACGAGGGCCTGAGCGAGCGCGCGGCGGCGATCGGCGAGACGATCCGCGGTCGCATGCAGGCCTGGCAGGAGCGTTTTCCGCAGGTCGGCGACGTGCGGGGGCTCGGCGCGATGCTCGCGATCGAGCTCGTGTACGACCGCGAGAGCAAGGAGCCGGCGGCCGAGCTCGCCTCGGCGATCGTCGAGGCGGCGTCCGCGCGCGGCCTACTCCTGCTCAAGTCCGGCATCTACTCGAACTGCATTCGCGTGCTCACGCCGCTCGTGATCGCGGACGCCGAACTCGACGAGGCTCTCGCGGTCTGGGAAGAGGCCCTGACTACGGTCCTCGATTAGCCTTTACACCGCGCGGATAACCTGAACTCGTGACGGTCAGGGAGCTGATCGCCGAGCGGTATCAGGTCGAGGAGCTCGTCGGAAGCGGGGGAATGTCCAGCGTCTTCCGCGCGCACGACACGTTGCTCGAGCGCCGCGTCGCCCTGAAGATCCTGCACGAGCAGTTCGCGAGGGACGGCGACTATGTCGAGCGCTTTGGACGCGAGGCGCGCTCCGTCGCGCAGCTCTCGCACCCGAACATCGTCACCGTCATCGACCGCGGGGAGCAGGACGGGCGGCCTTTCATCGTCTTCGAGTACGTCCACGGCGAGAACCTGAAGGAGATCGTCGACCGTGAGGGGCGGTTGATGCCCCGCGACGCGCTGGGCCTGGGCATTCAGATCGGGCGCGCGCTCGCGTTCGCGCATGCCAACGGGCTCGTCCATCGCGACGTCAAGCCTCAGAACGTGCTCCTGGACGAAGACGGGCGCGCACGCGTCACCGATTTCGGCATCGCGCGCTCGCTGGACGTCGAGGGCCTCACGATGACGGGCACGGTGATGGGGACGAGCAACTACATCGCGCCCGAGCAGGCACGCGGCGAGCGGGTGGACGCCCACACGGACATCTACTCGCTCGGGGTCGTCCTCTACGAGCTCCTCGTCGGCGAGGTGCCGTACGCAGGCGACACGTTCGTGGCGGTCGCGATGCGTCACGTGAACGACCCCGTGCCGAGCGTGGGCGAGCGGCAGCCCGAGATCCCGCCGCGCATCGA
The DNA here is from genome assembly GCA_044870105.1 of Gaiellaceae bacterium. Taxonomy (GTDB): domain Bacteria; phylum Actinomycetota; class Thermoleophilia; order Gaiellales; family Gaiellaceae; genus JBKPFU01. Next base: position 7,429 of record JBIOYJ010000114.1, read on the forward strand.
CTGGGCGCTCCAGCGGGCGATGGCCAAGCGGCCGGAGGACCGGTTCGAGACGATGGATGACTTCGTCGCCGAGCTGGAGGCATGCGTGGCGGAGCTCGACGGCGCCGAGGGCCAGACACTCGTCTTCCCGGCGGCGCCCGCTCCCTACGCCGACCGGCGGCGCCCGCGCCGCGGCCTCGTCGTGCTGCCGACTCTGCTCCTGGCGCTTGCCGCAGCAGCCCTGGTCGCGTACTTCGCCTTTCGCGATTCGTCAGGCATCGGCATCGGCCCACAGGCGAGCGCCGGCCCCGTCAACGTCAGCGGCGTCGCGGCATACGACCCCGATGGAGACGGGAGCGAGCACGCCGAAGACGCCGGCGATGCAACCGACGGCGACCGCGGCAGCTACTGGCCGACCGAGCACTACCGGAGCTTCGACAAGACCGGCGTCGGCCTCGTTCTGCGCACGGAGGGCAAGCCGAAGAAGCTCACGGTCGTCACCGATACGTCTGGCTTCACGGCCCGCATCGAGGCGGGATCGAGCGAGGATGGCGGCTTCGACCCGGTCTCGGCATCCAAGACGGTCAACGGCACGACGACGTTCGACCTGCGCGGAACCGGTCGCTACCTTGTGATCTGGATCACAGACCTGGGCGACAACGAGTCGGTGCACATCAACGAGGTAAGGGCGAGCTAGTACTGCAGGCGCGAGCGCCGCTCGTGCCGCTCGAGGGCGAGCTCCACGAGCCGGTGGAGCAGGTCGGGGTACGGGACCCCGGAAGCCTCGAACAGCTTCGCGTAGACGCTGGTGGCCGTGAAGCCGGGGATCGTGTTCAGCTCGTTGACGAGCACCTCGCCGTCGGACTCGCGGACGAAGAAGTCGACGCGGGCCATGCCCTCGCATTCGGTCGCGACGAAGCTCTCGACCGCGAGCTCCTGCACGCGCGCGATCTGCTGCTCGCTGATCCGCGGCGGGACGATCAGGTCCATCCCGCCCTCGTCGTACTTGGCCGAGTAGTCGTACCAGTCCGGCGCGTCGAAGCCGTGGGAGACGATCTCGCCCGGGAGGGAGGCGATCGGCTCGCGGTTTCCGAGTACGCCGCACTCGACCTCGACCCCCGCCACGAATTCCTCGACGAGCACCTTCTCGTCGTGGCGGAAGGCCAGCTCGACTGCGGCTGCGAGGTCCTCCTCGGAGCGCACCTTCGTGATTCCGATCGAGGAGCCGAGGCGGGCGGGTTTGACGAAAACCGGGTAGCCGAACGGGTTCTGGAGCGAGTCGCCCTCGCGCAGGGTCACGTTCGCGGTTACGGGAATACGCCGGTCGCGCATGACGGCCTTGAACAGGTCCTTGTCCATGCAGAGCGACGAAGCAGTCACTCCGGCGCCGACATACGGCACGTTCGCCAGCTCGAGCAGGCCTTGCACCGTCCCGTCCTCGCCGAAGGGGCCGTGGAGCACAGGCAGCACGACGTCGACCTCGGCCAGTGTCGCGGGGACGCTCTCCGTCGGCACCGGCAACGTCTCCACGACCGTTCCGCCCTCCCCGGATTCGAGCTCGCCGGAACGGCCGGTCTCGAGGGCGCCGGTCTCGCCCGAGCCCAGCTCCCAGCGTCCGTCGCGGCTGATCCCGACCGTGATGCTCTCGTAGCGGTCCGGATCCAGCGAATCGAGCACCGACCGGGCGGAGGCGATCGAGATCTCGTGCTCGGAGGATCGCCCGCCCATGAGAATCGCGACTCGGATACGCGGGTTCACGGCGAGGGTGGAGGCGGGGCCGGGGGCGGCGGCGCCTCGAAGTTGCCGACGTAGATGGTCACGGTCGATTTCTGCGGCGCCTGCGTGCCGCCCGGCGGATTCTGGTCGAGCACGATTCCATTCTGGCTGGGGTCGTCGACGGGTTGCCGCACGACCTCGACCTTGAAGCCGGACCGCCGCAGGGTCGCCGTCGCGGTCGCCTGATCCTGGCTCGTCACGTCGGGGACGGTGGAGGTGGTCGGGCCCTTCGAGACGCGCAGCGTCACGGTCGACCCTCGCGAGGCCGACGTGTTGCCGTGCGGGTTCTGGTCGATCACGGTCTCGGCCGGCTGGTTCGACTCGACGTCCTGCCGCTGCACCTCGAACCCCGCCCCGCGCAGCTGGGCGCTCGCCTGGCTGAAGCTGAGCCCGACGACGTAGGGCACCGAGATCGGCTCCGGCCCACGCGAGACGTTGATCCGGACGGTCGAGCCCCAGACCAGGCTCGTCCCGGGCTTCGGATCCTGCCCAGTCACGGTGTCTTCCTCGACCGTCTCCGAGAAGACGGCGAAGGGTTTCGCGTCCAGATGCCGCGCGCTCAGCGCCTTCACGGCCTCACTTTGGGTCTTGCCGACGACGTCCGGCACCGCCGACCTCGGCTTCCCTTTCGAGACGATGATCGTGACGGGATCGCCCTTGTCGATCTTCGTTCCCCCTTCGGGCCTCTGGTCGGCGACGAAGCCCGCCTGGACGTTCTCGTCGAACTTCCGCTGGACGCGCGAGTCGAGGCCCTTCTTGCGGATCTGGTTGACCGCGTTCGCCTCGCGGATTCCGACCACGTAGGGCACCGCGACCGGCTTGTTCGCGTTCAGCTCGTCCTGGATGCGGTCGTAGGCGAAGTACGCGGCGAAGCCGGCGCCAACCAGCAAAAGCAAGGCGACCAGCCACGGCCAGAGCGGCCGGCGCCGCCTCGGCGGCCCTTCGTAGCCGTAGTAGGCGGCCGGCGGCGTTCGCGTCGGCGGAGGTGGGGCGACTGCCGTCCGGCGCGGCGCGACGATCGTCTCCGCCGTCGCGCCCGAGCCGCTAAGCACCGCCGTCGCCGCCTCCGCCGTCTCGTCGCTAACGCCCAGCCCGCGTGCAACGCGGGAGAGGTCGGCCGCCATCTCCTCGGCGCTCTGGTACCGCTCCTCCGGATCCTTGGCGAGCGCTCGCAGCACGATCATGTCGAGGTCCTCGGGGATCTCCGGGCGCAGCTTGCTCGGCGGCTCGGGAATCGCCGAGAGGTGCTTCATCGCGATCTCGAGCGGCGTGTCGCCCGAGAACGGAACCTTGCCCGTGAGCATCTCGTAGAGGACGACTCCTACGGAGTAGAGGTCGGAGCGCTGGTCGACGGGGGCTCCCTTCGCCTGCTCGGGGGACAGGTACTGCGCCGTGCCGATGATCGAGCCGACCTCGGTCATCTGGCTCGCACCCGAGCGGGCGATGCCGAAGTCCGTCACCTTCAGCCGCCCGTCGGAGTCGACGACGACGTTGTGCGGCTTGATGTCGCGATGGACGATCCCGTTGCGATGCGCGTGCCCGATTGCGGCGAGCACCTGACGCGCGTACTCGATCGTGGTCTTGATCGGCGCCGGGCCGCGGCCAACGATCAGCTCCTTGAGAGTGCGCCCGTCGAGATACTCCATCGCGATGTAGTAGGTGCCCTCGGCCTCACCGCGGTCGTAGATCGAGACGATGTTCGGATGCGAGAGCCCCGCGGCGTTCTTCGCCTCGCGGCGGAAGCGCTCGATGAACTGGTCGTCGCCCGCGTGCCGGTCGTTGAGGATCTTGATCGCGACGCGGCGGCCGAGCTCCTGGTCCTCGGCGAGGTAGACGTTCGCCATTCCGCCCGCACCGAGCTTCCGCGTGATCCGGTAGCGCCCGTCGAAGACGGTGTCGATCAGCGTGTCGCCTGAGACCGCCATGTCTAGAGGCTAGGGATTCGCTCCCGTAGGCAGTAAGGCCTGCATGATCTCCTTCGCGATCGGAGCTGCGACGGTGCCGCCTGCCCCGCTCTGGTTCTCCACCACGACCGCCACGGCCACGCGCGGGTTGTCGGCCGGCGCAAAGCAGATGAACCAGGTTGTGTTGCGATGGCTGACGCCCGTCTCCGCGGTGCCCGTCTTTCCGGCGACCCGCACGCCCGAGATCTGCGCCGCGGTTCCAGTTCCGCCCTCGACGACAGCTTGCATCATCCGGTTGAGCGTGTCCGCGTGCTCGGTGGACATCGCGCGGTCGAGCTTCCTCGGCTTCGTCTTCGCGACCGTTCCGCCACCGGGGCCCTTGACCCGGTCGACGGCATACGGCTCCATCACGACGCCCCGGTTCGCGATGGCGGCCGCGACCATGGCCATCTGCAGCGGCGTCGTGAGCAGCCGTTCCTGCCCGAACGCGAAGCGTCCCGGGTCGACCTGCGTGTCGGGATTGCTCGGCCGGAACAGCTTGCCCCGTTGGTAGAGGCCGCTCGGAGCGCGCTCGTTCGCCGGCGTCTCCAGCGGCGGCCGCTTGTAGAAGCCGAACTTCCTGGTCTCGTCGATGATCCGCCCGGCGCCGAGGCTCTTGCCGATGTTGCAGAAGACGGCGTTGATCGAGTGTTCGAGCGCCTGTGTGAAGTTGACGAAGCCGAACACCTCGGGACCGCTCTGGTCGGCGAAGTTCGAGACGCGCTTGCCGTACTCGATGCAGTAGCCGGGGTCCTGGAAGGTCGAGTCCACCGTGTACTTGCCGGACTCCAGCGCCGCGGCCGCGGTGACGACCTTGAACGCCGATCCCGGCGTGAAGAGGCCGTCGGTGGCGCGGTTCAGCAACGGGGCGGCGGGAGTGCAGGCGGCGCGGGTCGCGGCGATCTGGCCGAAGTTGCGCTCGACGAGGTTCGGATCGTAAGTCGGTTGCGAGGCGAGCACGAGCAGCTTCCCGGTCCGCGGATCCAGCGCGGCGGCGGCGCCGCACTTCCCCGCCAGTCCCTCGAGCGCCACCCGCTGCGCGCGCGGCCGCACGGTCAGCCACAGGTCGTTGCCCTTCAGCGTGGCGCCGCGGATCTGGTCGAGCGTCTTGTTGAGGATCGTCTCCAGGTTGGCGTTCGTGCCGGTCAGGTAGTCGTTCTCGGAGCGTTCGAGCCCTGCGCGCGAGCGGGACTGCGTCGAGTAGCCGACGATATGGGCGAACAGGGGGCCCGTTGGGTAGCGACGGAAGTACAGCGTCTGCCCGCCGACACGGCGCGCGACGTTTCGGGCCAGGATCGTGCCGTCGGCCGCGCGGATCAGTCCACGCTTAATCGTGAACTGGGCGACGCGCTTGATCTCGTTGTCCTGACGGTCGGCCAGGCCGGCCGAGGCCCAGGCCTGCCAGTAGGTCGTCGCCACGATCAGCGCGGCGATCAGCGTGAGCGCGGTGAAGGCGAGCTTCGAGATCTGCCGGTTCACACCCTCACTCCCTCAGCGCGTTAGCCCGGTTGGAGAGCAGCATCAGCGCTGCCAGGAGGATGAAGTTCGCGACTACGCTCGAGCCGCCGTAGCTGACGAAGGGAAGCGTGATCCCGGTCAGCGGGATCAGCCGCAGGATGCCGCCGACGATGATGAAGGTCTGCAGCGCAAAGGCGAAGGAGAACCCAACCGCAGCCAGCTTCGAGAAGCCGTCCTGCGCCAGCATCGCGACCCGCATTCCGCGGGCGACGAACAGCATGAAGACGAGCAGGAGGGCGGCCGCCCCGACGAGGCCGAGCTCCTGCGCGAGGGCGGAGTAGATGAAGTCGGTGTTCAGGTCGGGAATCAACGGCTTGCCGTTCGTGCCCTGGAAGGTCCCCTTGCCGAGGCCGGTGCCGCCGAAGCTCCCGT
>JBIOYJ010000115.1:0-16572 GCA_044870105.1 Gaiellaceae bacterium
GAGCGCATCACCTCGACGCGCGCCGGCTCGGTCACGTCCGTCCAGGCGATCTACGTGCCCGCGGACGATCTCACCGACCCCGCGCCGGCGAACACGTTCGCGCACCTGGACGCGTTCATCACGCTCTCGCGCTCGATCGCCGAGCAGGCGCTGTTCCCCGCGATCGACCCGCTCGACTCGACCTCACGGGCGCTTCAGCCGGGGATCGTCTCCGACGAGCACTACGACACGACCACGCGTGTCCAGGAGGTCCTCCAGCGCTACAAGGATCTCCAGGACATCATCGCCATCCTCGGGATCGACGAGCTCTCGGACGAAGACCGTCTGATCGTTCAGCGCGCCCGCAAGATCCAGCGCTTCCTCTCGCAGCCCATGTTCGTCGCCGAGGCCTTCACCGGCCAGCCCGGCACGTACGTGCCGGTGGAGGAGACGATCCGCGGCTTCACCGAGATCCTCGACGGCAAGCACGACGAGCTCCCCGAGCAGGCCTTCTACATGGTCGGCACGATCGACGACGCCGTCCAGAAGGCGCGCGAGACCGAGGGCGGCGAGCCCGAGCCCGAAGAACCGCAGGCCGAGGCCGAGGAAGAGCAGCCGGCCGAAGAGGCCGAGGCCGTTCCCGCCTGACAGTGGCGGACGGCCGCCGCACGTTCGAGGTCTCGCTCGTCACGCCCGAGGGGCCGGCGTTCGAGGGCGAAGCTGAGATGCTCATCGTCCCCGGCGCGGCCGGCGAGATCGGCGTGCTGGCCAGGCACGCACCGCTCGTCGCGATGCTGAAGGCCGGATCAACGCGTGTCTACACCAGCGTCGACCGCGACGAGGTGGAGGAGTTCGCCACCGGCTCCGGCTTCTTCCAGGTCGCGCAGGACCGTGCTCTCGCCCTCGTCGACGACGCGGTCAACGCCCGCGAGATCGACGATGCGCGCGCGCGCGAGCAACTGGAGCAGGCGCAGGCCGAGCTCGAGCGGATCGAACGCGGCGAGTCGGACGCCGACCGCTGGCAGCTGGAGCAGCGGATCAAGCACGCGGAGAATCAGCTGTCCGTGGCCGGGAGGTCCTAGTGCAGGCGTACGCTCCCGGGATCTACCCCCGCTCGGAGGAGCTCGTGCAGGCCACGCGCGACCTCGACCGCCGCCGCACGACGCCGCAAGCGGTCGACGAGCAGGTCGGGCACGACCTCGAGGAGCTCGTCCGTATCCAGCAGGAGGCCGGCCTCGACCTGCTCTCGGACGGGATGCTGCGTTGGCAGGACCTGTTCCGCCCGCTCGTCGAAGCAGCCGACGGACTCGAGCTCGGTGCGCTGACGCGCTTTCTCGACACGAATACCTTCTACCGCGCGCCGAATCCCACCCAAGCCCAGCCGCGCCTCCGCTCGCCCTTCGACGAGCGCTACATCGCTCCACTCCCAGGGCCGCGCCTCGTGACGCTTCCCTCGCCCTTCGCCCTCGCGTCGGGGACCGGGATCCCGCTGAAGGTGATCGCGGAAGGCGTGCTGAAGCCGCAGGTCGAGGCACTCGACGCCGAGCTGATCGTGCTCGCCGAGCCGTTCCTCGCGCGCGAGCCGGAGCCGCCGGTCGACGAGCTGAAAGAAGCGCTCGACGTCTTCGGTGAGGCGAAGATCGCCCTGCAGCTCACCTTCAGCAACGCGACCAAGGTGCTCGAGCGGGCGGCCGAGCTCCCGGTCGACGGCATCGGGATCGACTTCTACGCGACGCCGATCGATGCCGTGCCGGAGGGGCTCGACAAGCTGCTCCTCGCAGGGGTCGTGGACGCGCGCAGCTCCGCCCTCGAAGACCCGCGGGAGCTGGCGGAGTTCGCCGAGCGCCTGCGCTCCGAGCACGGCGTCGAGCGCGTGGCGCTCACGCCGAACGGCGATCTCCATTTCGTGTCGCAGCGCATCGCGCACGAGAAGCTCGGTCGGCTCGGGAGCGCGAAGACCGCTAGCGTTGAGGCGGCCGCATGAGCACGAAGTTTTTGACCCACGAGATCGGTTCGCTCGCCAAGCCCCCGTGGCTGGCCAAGTCGTCCGCGGGGACCCCGCTCGACGAGAGCGACGTCGAGCACGCCCGTAGCTGGGGCGAGAAGATCGGCGTCGAGGGCCACGAGGAGCTCGTCGAGCTGCTCCAGCGCGGAAACGGAGGGCTCGACAAGGACGAGCTCGGCCGGTGGGCGAGCCGTTACGCCTTGCGTCTGCTCGAGAGCGCCGGGCTCGAGGTCGTCTACGACGGCGAGCAGCAGCGGACCGAGATGTACGCGTGGGCGGTCGCGCACTCGAACGGCTTCGAGCCACGAGGCACGATCCGCAGCTTCGACAACAAGTACTACTCGAAGTCCGCCGTCACTGCGGAGCCGTCGCTCCGCGAGCCGTACCACGACGACGAGTTCCGCTTACTGCAGTCGGTCGCGAATCACGACCTGAAGATCCCCGTCACCGGCGCATACACGATCGCGGTGTGGTCGTACGACGAGCACTACGGGCCACAAAGCGGCCGCCTGGGCATCGGGCACAACCGGCGCGAGGAGCTTTCGGCCCGCCGGGAGTTCGCGCTCGACCTCGCTCGCAACGTGATCCGTCCGAACCTCGAGTCGCTGATCGGCCTCGGCGCGAAGTGGATCCAGATCGACGAGCCGGGCGCGTCGACCGAGCCGGACGAGCTCGACATCTTCGTCGAGAGCTTCAACGCCAGCGTCGAGGGACTCGACTGCTTCTTCTCGACGCATCTCTGCTTCTCGGACTACGACCTCTTCTTCCCGGCGATCGAGCAGATGGGCGGCTGCCGGCAGTACTGCGTCGGCTTTGCCAACTACGACAGCCGGGAGCTCGGCACCTCAGGCGCGGATCGGCCCGGCTACGAGGTGATCTCGAAGTTCCGCGACCTGCCGTACGACCCGATCCTCGGGCTCGGCGTCCTCGACATCCACACCGACTTCGTCGAGTCGCCGGAGCTCGTCCGCGACCGGATTCTCTACGCCGTCGAGGTATTCGGCGATCCGGAGCGAATCCACGTGTGTCCGGACTGCGGCCTGCGCACACGCAGCTGGGAGGTCGCCTACGAGAAACTCCGCAACATGGTCGAGGGAACGCGGCTCGCCGAGGAGGCCCTCACGGGGGCGCAGGTCACGGCTTCCTAGCGGGGGAAGCGACCGACAGGTGGGATATCCTCCGCTGCGGCGGGCGCCCGCGAGGGCGTCTTCGCTTTACGGGGCATGAGAACGACGCTGAAGAGAGGAATCGGCCGCGGCGCCGACGTCGACGGCAACGGACGCTCGGTCGCGCCTCCGGGTGTGCTCACGCCCGTCACGCGGTACCGGCAGCCGCCGCGGGCGAGCCACGGCGTCCTCTGGTGGTTGGGGCGCGGCTTTCTCTGGCTTCTCGTCGCGCTGTTGATGGCCTCCGGAGCCTTCGCCGGCGGCATCTACCTGTACGAGAAGGACGCGACCGTGAAGACGGCGCCGCGCCGCGCCTCGACGAAGAAGGCGGCCAAGCGCCTCAACTACGTCGACCCTGGCAAGCCCGCCGTCGCGCTCGTGATCGGCTACGACCACCGCGTTTCGGATCCGAAGGATGCGCCGCCGCGCTCGGACACCATCATGCTGCTCCGCACCGACCCGAGCAACAAGACGATCTCGATGCTCTCGCTGCCGCGAGACCTGCGCGTCGAGATCCACTGCCCGGGGCAGCCGACCTGGGCGGGGAAGATCAACGCCGCCTACTCGCAGTGCCGCGAGTCGGGAACGCTGGAGACGGCCCGCGCGCTGACCGGCCTGCCGATCAACTACCTGATCACCGTCAACTTCGTCGGGTTCGTGAAGATGGTCGACAAGATGGGCGGCGTCTGGATGGACGTCGACCGGCGCTACTACATCCGTCCGCACAGCGGCGTCTGCCTCGACTGCGCCTCGGCGATCAACCTTGAGCCCGGCTACCAGCATCTGACCGGTAAGCAGGCGCTCGACTTCGTCCGCTACCGGCACACCGACTCCGACCTCTACCGCAACGCGCGCCAGCAGCTGTTCGTGAAGGCGATCAAGGAACGTGTGAACAGCCTGTCCGTGAGCGACATCCCCGGCCTGGTCGGGATCCTGAAGAAGAACGTCGAGATCGGGCGCTCGGGCGGCAAGGGGATCGACCCGAGCACCCTGAACAACTACGCGAAGCTCCTGTACGACCTTCCGGGCGGCCACTTCTTCCAGGCCCGGATCGGCGGTCTCGAGGGGACGGCCGATCTCTACACGGCTTCCTCGAACATCACCGCCGCCGTGCAGGACTTCCTCCACCCCGACGTGGAGGCTCCCGAGAAGGCGACGGAGGTCGCGCTCGGCCAGCGGATCCGTCCGCGCAAGCGGACGATCGCGCCCTCGAGGATCTCGCTCGTCGTCCTCAACGGGACCACCTCTCAGCGTCCGGGCGCAGCCGCAGACGCGGCGTACCTGCTCGGGCAGCGGAACTACCACATCTTCGTGCCCCCGAACGGCCTGACCGCGAACGCGCCCCGGTTCGAGTACACCCGGACAACGGTCTACTACCACCCGAGCCGACGTTTGGCTCGGGCCGCGGCCGAGCAGGTGGCCAAGTTGTTCCCCGACGGCCAGATCCAGGCGATGACGCCGGAGCTTACCCCGTATCAGAACGGGCCTTCGTTCGTGGTCGTGATCGGCGAGAGCTTCCACAACAACCTGACGCCGGTGCCCGTCGACCGGACGCCGAAGAAGCAGGCCCCCTTCACCCGGCGCGATCCCGGGGCGACGAGGTCGCTACTGCTAGGCGCTCGCCGGAAGGTCGGTTTCCGGCTCGAGCTCCCCACCGTTCTCGAGCGCAACTCGCGGCTGACGACGATGACGCCGCTGCGGATCTACAAGGTCGGCAACCATCCGGCAGTCCGCCTGACCTTCAACACCGGCCTCGAGTACTGGGGCATTCAGATGACGAACTGGGCCGACGCTCCGGTGCTCTCGAACAAGAACTTCCGCCACAGGATCGGGCGGCGCACCTTCGACTTCTACTACTCGGGCGCCCACCTGCACATGATCGTGCTGCGCGAGCGCGGCGCGACCTACTGGGTTGTGAACACGCTCCTCGACACGCTCTCGAACGAGACGATGATCGCAATCGCCCGAGGCTTCCGGCCACTCCCGAAGTAATCTAGGAACGATGGCCAGGATCGCGGTTTTCGGCGCCGGCTACGCCGGTCTCGTCACGGGTGTCTGTTTCGCCGAGCTCGGCCACGAGGTCGCGGTCCGCGACGTGGTTGCGGAAAAGATCGAGGCGCTTCGCGCCGGCCGGGTCCCGATCTTCGAGCCCGGGCTCGAGGATCTCCTGAAGCGGAACGAGGAGCGGCTGACCTTCACCACTGACGTTCAGGAGGCGCTCGCAGGCGCCGAGTTCGTCTACATCGCGGTCGGCACGCCGTCCACGTACTCCGGCGATGCCGATCTCTCCGCAGTGTGGACGGTGGTCGACGAGCTCCCGGCCGACCTCGAGGCAACGGTCGTGATGAAGAGCACCGTGCCGGTGGGCACCGGCGAGAAGGTGCGCGCCGCGCTCGACGCGCGTGGCCTCGAGAACGTCGGCTACGCGGCGAACCCGGAGTTTCTCGCCGAGGGGACCGCGGTGGCCGACTTCATGCAGCCCGACCGGGTGGTGATCGGCGCCTTCGAGGAGAGCGACGGCGACCGCGTCGAGGCGCTTCACGCGCGCCTCCACGCCCCGGTCGTGCGGATGGACGTCTCCTCGGCGGAGATGGTGAAGCTGGCGGCGAATGCGTTTCTGGCCACGCGGATCAGCTTCATCAACGAGATCGCGAACGTGTGCGAGGCGACGGGCGCCGACGTCGAGTCAGTCGCACGGGGCATGGGCCTCGACCAGCGGATCGGAACCCAATACCTGCGCGCCGGGATCGGCTACGGCGGCTCCTGCTTCCCGAAGGACGTGTCGTTCCTGAAGCTGCTGGCCGGCAACTCGGGCTACCACTTCCAGCTCGTGAATGCCGTGATGGAGGTGAACGAGCTCCAGATGCGGCGGCCGATCGCCAAGCTGCAGAAGCATCTCGGCTCGCTCCGCGGCAAGACGATCGCCTTGCTCGGGCTCGCCTTCAAGGCGAACACGGACGACCTGCGCGACGCGCCCTCGCTGGTGATCGCTTCGCGGCTGCTCGCCGAGGGCGCCGAGGTGCGGGCGTGGGATCCCGTCGCGGACACGAACGTGCTCAAGGGCGTCGTCGGCTGCGGCACGATCTTCGAGGCCGTGAGGGGAGCCGACGCGGCGGTGATCGTGACGGAGTGGCCGCAGCTCGAGGAGCTCGTCTCCTCGGAGACGCGTGACGCGATGGCGCGGCCGCTGATCGTCGACGGCCGCAACGTGCTCGATCCGGAGGAGGCCCGCGCGGCCGGATTCGTCTACGAAGGGATCGGCCGCGCGAGCTCGGCGTTCGCGGGCCTGCCGGAGACGGCGGAACGAGAGCCCGAGCTCGAGCTCTAGTGGTCACGGCCGTGAGTACGTTCGTGATCGGCCGCGCGAAAACCGAGCCTGGCCAGGACGCAGGGAGCGCTCGTACGCGCTGCGGTACGGGCGCGACCGAGGACGCCGCCAGGCGAAGGTTTGCAGCCGGCCGGGCACTCAACCGTACTTGCGGTCGTGCCCACTAACTTGGAAGCGATCATCCTGGCGGGGGGCACCGCGGAGCGCCTCGGAGAGGCAGCTGAGGGCACACCCAAGCCGCTCGTCGAGATCGCCGGCAAGCCGCTTGCCGCCTACCAGGTGGCCTTGCTCGCCCGCGCGGGCGTCGACCGCGTGATCGTCAGCTGCGCCGGAGGCTCCGGCGAGCTGTTCGCGCGGGCGCTTGCGGACCTCGGCCCCGAGATCGTCACCGCCGAGGAGAAAGAGCGGCTGGGGCGGGGCGGAGGCATTCGGTTCGCTGCGGGATTCCGTCGGGAGGAGGACGACTTCCTGGCCCTCAACGGCGACGAACTGCTCGACATCGACTTCGGCGCGATGCTCGAACGCCATCGCCAGACCGGAGCGGCCGCCACGATCGCGATCGCGCGGCCGCACTCCCCGTTCGGGGTCGTGGACGTGGACGACGACGTGGTCACAGGCTTCCGAGAGGCCGGCCAGGTCGACTACTGGGTCAGCTGCGGCGTTTACGTGCTCGGCGAGGAGGCGCTGGCCCGCTTCCCCGAGCGTGGGGACCACGAGACGACCACGTTTCCCGAGCTCGCCGCGGAGCGCAGGCTCCGCGCCTTCCGGCACGAGGGCCTCTGGCTCACCGTGAACACGCCGAAGGAGCTGCGCCGCGCGCGCGAGTACGTCAGCGAACACCCGGAGTGGCTACCGGCGTAGGATCGTGCGGTGGACCGGCCGCTTTCCTCGCCGAACCTGGAGGGCTTGGAACGCTTCGCATTCGAGCCCCGAAAGGTGGAAAAGCCGTGGGGGTGGGAGCTGATCTGGGCCCATGCCGAGGCCTATCTCGGCAAGATCCTGTTCATCCGCGCGGGCGAGTCGCTCAGCCTCCAATTTCATCGCAAAAAGGACGAGAGCTGGTACCTCGAAAGCGGACGCGCCGAGCTTCAGCTCGGTTCCGCCGGCGAGGCGGTGCTGAAGACCGAGGTGGTCTCCGCAGGAGCCTGCTTCCGCTTCCGCCCCGGCACGGTGCACCGGGTGAAGGCGCTCGAGGACACGACGATCCTCGAGGTCTCGACGCCGCAGCTCGACGACGTGGTCCGGCTCGAGGACGACTACGGACGCGAGGGCACGAGCGAACCCTGACACGTTTGTGTTAAGGTCTTCGGCGTGAATGGGTTGACCGTCGGCGAGGCCGCGGCCCGTACTCGCTGGACGCCGCGCATGCTCCGCTACCTGGAGCGCGCCGGCCTGGTCGTGCCAGGCCGAACGCCCGCCGGCTACCGGCTGTACGGCATCCTGGAGCTGAACCAGCTGCGGTCGCTGCGCGACCTGCGTCAGCGCTTCGGCGTCGGCCTCGACGAGGTCGGCTTCGCCGTCCGGCTTGACCGCGAGCCTGCGCTGCGCGCCGCGGTCGAGACCTGGCTTGCGGGAACGCGCCTGTCCGCGCTCGACTGGGAGCAGCGAAAGCACGAGCGGCTTCTGGCGGCCTGATTCGACGCCTTTGTGATCTAGATCACCAGACGGAAAGAGAGGACGATGGCGACCACCAAGCGATTCGACGTGAAGAACCTGGCGCTGGCTCCCGAGGGGCTCAGGCGCATCAGCTGGGCCGACCGGCAGATGCCCGTCCTGGCCGCGATCCGGCAGCGCTTCGGGCAGGAGCAGCCGCTCGCCGGCTACCGCATTTCCGCCTGCCTCCACGTGACCAGCGAGACGGCCAACCTGATGCGGACGCTAAAGGCCGGCGGCGCCGACATCATCCTCTGCGCATCGAACCCGCTGTCCACCCAGGACGACGTTGCGGCTGCGCTGGTGGAGGAGTTCGACGTCTCCGTCTTCGCGATCAAGGGCGAGGACAACGACACCTACTATCAGCACATCGAGGCCGCCGTCGATCACAAGCCACAGCTGACGATGGACGACGGCGCCGACGTGATCGGCGTGCTCCATTCCCATCGGCGCGAGCAGCTCGGCGACATCCTCGGCGGGATGGAGGAGACGACGACCGGCGTGATCCGGCTGAAGGCGCTCGAGCGCGACGGCAAGCTCGGGTTCCCCGTCATCGCGGTCAACGACGCTAAGACGAAGCACCTGTTCGACAACCGTTATGGAACCGGTCAGTCCACGATCGACGGGATCATCCGCGCGACCAACAAGCTCCTCGCCGGCTCGACCTTCGTCGTCGCGGGCTACGGCTGGTGCGGCCGCGGTGTCGCCTCGCGGGCGAAGGGCCTGGGCGCGCACGTCGTCGTCACCGAAGTCGACCCCGAGCGCGCGCTCGAGGCCGCGATGGACGGCTTCCAGGTCCTGCCGATGGCCTCCGCCGCCGAGATCGGCGACATCTTCGTCACCGCGACCGGCGACAAGTCGGTCATCCGCCGGGAGCACATGGAGCGGATGAAGGACGGCGCGATCCTCGCGAACACGGGCCACTTCAACGTCGAGATCGAGATCCCGGCGCTGCGCTCGCTCGCGGTCGAGTCGCGCACGGCGCGGGAGTTCGTGGAGGAATTCGAGCTCGAGGACGGGCGTCGCCTCTACCTCGTCGCCGACGGGCGGCTGGTCAACCTGGCCGCCGCCGAAGGCCATCCCGCGGCCGTGATGGACATGTCGTTCGCGAACCAGGCTCTCTCGTGCGAGTACGTCGTCGACAACGCCACCGACCTCGAGCGCCGGGTCTACCCGGTGCCGCAGGAGATCGACGAGATGATCGCGCGGCTGAAGCTCGAGACGATGGGCATCGCGATCGACACGCTCACGGAGGAGCAGGCGCGCTACCTCGCCTCCTGGGACGAGGGGACATAAAAGGCGTCATCCTCGCGGCGGGGTATGCCACCCGGCTCTACCCACTTACGCTCGACACGCCGAAACAGCTCCTCGAGGTCGCCGGAAGGCCGATCCTCGACCACCTGCTCGACCGGCTCGCGCCGATCGGGCTCGACTCGATCCACGTAGTCACGAACGCGAAGTTCGCATCACGGTTTCGGGAGTGGGCGGCCGGACGCGCCGAGATCGAGGTCGTCGACGACGGGACGACCTCGGATGAGACGAAACTCGGCGCGATCGGCGATCTGCACCTGCTGCTCGAGCGCGGGCTCGAGGACGACCTGGTCGTCGCGGCCGGGGACTCGCTGTTCAGCGAGAGCCTCGAGGGCTTCGGTGAGGCCGCGCGGGAACGGCAGGCGCCGCTGATCGCCGTCTACGACGTCGGCGATCCCGAGGCGATCAAGCGCTACAGCTCCGTGGTCGTGGACGACGAGGGTCGGATCACGGCCTTCGAGGAGAAGCCGGAGCGCCCCCGGAGCACCCTCAACGGCGTCGCGCTCTATTTCTATCCCCGTCACGTGCTCCCGCTCGTTCGACGCTACGTCGAGGAGGGCAACAATCCGGATCAGCCCGGACGCTTGGTCGAATGGATGTACGCGCGCACGCCGTTTTATGCGTGGCGGGTCCCGGGCGAGTGGTTCGACATCGGCTCGCCCGAGACACTGGAGCAGGCTCGACGCGAATTCGGCGCGAAGTCGTAGCGGTTCGGCGTCTACGTTCGAGCAATGCTCGAGCTGCTGCTGCCGCAGCGGTGTGTCGTCTGCGCCGAGCCCGGCGAGCAGCTCTGCGCCGGCTGCCGTGACGGGCTGATTCGTGTCCGGCCGCCGCTCTGCGAGCGGTGTGGCGCTCCCACTGCCTGGCCGGTCGCTCGCTGCCGCGAGTGCGCCGGTCGGCGGCTGGCGTTTGCGCGCGCCCGGGCGGCAATCGTCTACGACCGTCCGGCGACGGCGTTCGTGTGGGGCTGGAAGGAGCGGGGGTTGCGGCGGCTGGCCCGTCTTGCCGCCGAGCTCGTCGTCGAAACGATCCCGCGGCCGGGGGCGGACGCTCTCACCTTCGTCCCACCCGACCGTGACCGCGGCCTTCGCCGCGGACACCATCCCGCCGGGGCGCTCGCGCGCGAGCTCGCTGGACGCTGGGAGCTCCCGGTCGCCGCGCTGCTCGAGCGCACGCGCGCGGTGCCCCGGCAGCGGGGGCTGTCGCTCGCCGAGCGCCGCAGCAACGTAAAGGGCGCCTTCCGGCCGACCGGCGCCGCTCCTCGCCGCCTTGCGCTCGTCGACGACGTCTACACGAGCGGCGCGACCGCAGCTGCCGCAGCCACGGCCCTCCGACGAGGAGGTGCCCACAGGGTCGAGGTCGTCGCGTTTGCTCGAGCCGTCCGTTAGATTTCGGGTGATGCAGCTCCAGGTCAAGGGGCGGGGTCTCGAGATCAGCGAGCAGATCCGTGCCTATGCCCAGCAGAAGCTCGGCAAGCTGGAGCGGCAGTTGCCCGATCCGCGGATCGAGCTCGAGCTCGCGGTCGAGCGCAATCCGTCGATCAAGGGCAACCACGTCGCCGAGGCGACCGTGTGGACGCGGGGGCCCGTGCTCCGGGCGCGCGAGAGCTCGTCGGACATGAAGGCGTCGATCGACCGGCTCGTCGACAAGCTCGAGCGCCAGGTGACCCGCTACAAGGAGAAGCGACGGCGGCGGCCGCGCGGAAACGGACCCGCCGGGGAGGCGAGGCAGGTGGCCGCGAATCAGGAAGAGCCCGTGATCGTGAAGACGAAGCAGTTCGCGGTCAAGCCGATGACCGCCGAGGAGGCCGTGCTCCAACTCGAGCTCATCGGCCACGACTTCTTCGTCTTCCGTGACGCCGAGTCGAACGAGATCAACGTCGTCTACAGGCGCCGCGACGGTTCGTACGGCCTGATCGAACCCGAATGAGCTGGTTCAGGCGCAAGCCGCTGCACGAGCGGCTCGCGCAGGAAGGAGGGCTCGAGCCTCAGGCGCTCGAGGCGGAACCCGTCGATCCGGGCCCGCACTGGGGCGCGACCGGAATCCACGGCGTCCCGCGCCCCCGCCGCTGGGACCTGGTCGCGAGCGCCGAGGCACCGAAGCTGACCGGCGACGACGTCCATTTCGTCGCGCTCGACGACGGCACGTTGGTGGTCGAGGAAGACGTGCCCGATGGCGCGCTGGAGCCGTTGGCCGAGGCGGTCGAGGAGTCGATCGAGGCGCCGTATCGGGCCGAGGGCGTCCGCCGCGAAGGCGACGTCTGGGCGGTGGCGGCCCGGCGGACCGAGGTCGTCGAGCTTCCGGAAGACGTGAAAGGCGACGAGATCGACATCGCGGTCCAGGGCGAGCAGCACACGGTAGTCGTCGACGGCGAGCAGGAATTCGGGTCGATTCCGCAGCTCGAGCGGCTCGGCTACGAGCGTCATGACGCGTTCGTGATTCATGCCGAGCGCCTCGACGACCGATTATTCGAGGTCAGGGTGGCGCCCCTCTAAACCGCTACCCTAGATCGTTCAGCGTGGCCCAGAATTTCGGCAACTTCGAGAAGGTTCTCCGCGTCGGCGAAGGCAGGCGGCTGAAGCGTCTCGCCGGACAGGCGGACTACATTCGCTCGCTCGAGCCGGAGTTCGAGCAGCTCTCGGACGACGAGCTCGCGGCCAAGACCGCCGAGTTCAAGCAGCGCTACGAGAACGGGGAATCGCTCGAGGATCTGCTGTTCGAGGCCTACGCCGCGGTCCGCGAGGCCGGCAAACGCGCCCTCGGCCAGAACATCTTCGACGTCCAGGCGATGGGTGGCATCGTCCTGCACGAGGGCGACATCGCCGAGATGAAGACGGGTGAAGGAAAGACGCTCGTCGCCACGCAGCCGCTGTACCTGAACGCGCTCACGGGGCAAGGCGTCCACCTGGTCACGGTCAACGACTACCTGGCGAAGCGCGACACCGAGTGGATGGGGCCCGTCTACGAGAAGCTCGGGATGCGCGCGGCCTACATCGAGAACCTGATGCCGTTCGAGGAGCGCCGGCGCGCCTACGAAGCCGACATCACGTATGGCACGAACTCCGAGTTCGGCTTCGACTACCTGCGCGACAACATGGCCGTCGCGCTCGAGGGCGCCGTCCAGCGCGGCTACCACTACGCGATCGTGGACGAGGTCGACTCGATCCTGATCGACGAGGCGCGAACGCCGCTGATCATCTCCGGCGAGCCGGAGACGTCCTCCGAGATCTACTACCAGTTCGCGCGCGTGGCGAAGCAGCTGACCGCGGTGCCGAACGATCCGCTGCGCAAGGGCCCAGCGCCCGGCGCCGACTTCGAGTACGACGAGAAGCACAAGACCGTCTCGCCGACCGAGGAGGGAATCGAGAAGTTCGAGCGCGCGTTGCGGATCGACAACCTCTACGACCCGCGCAACGTTCAGCTCGTCAACCACCTGATCCAGGCGCTGAAGGCGCAGTCGCTCTACCAGAGGGACCGCGACTACGTGATTCAGGACGGCGAGGTCAAGATCGTCGACGAGTTCACCGGCCGGATCATGGAAGGGCGCCGCTGGTCGGAAGGGCTGCACCAAGCGATCGAGGCGAAGGAGGGCGTGAAGATCCAGGAGGAGCACGTCACCCTGGCGACGATCACGCTCCAGAACTACTTCCGCCTCTACGAGAAGCTCGCCGGCATGACCGGTACGGCCAAGACCGAGGAGAAGGAGTTCGTCGAGATCTACGGGCTCTCGGTCGTCGAGATCCCGACCAACGTCCCGGTCGTGCGCGACGACGAGAACGACTTCATCTTCAAGACGAGGGACGCGAAGTTCAAAGCCGTTGTCGACGATATCGTCGAGAGGCACGAGCACGGTCAGCCGGTGCTCGTCGGCACGATCGCGGTCGAGACGTCGGAGTACCTCTCGCAGGTGCTCCAGCGCCGCGGCGTCCCGCACAACGTCCTCAACGCCAAGGAGCACGAGCGCGAGGGCGAGATCATCAAGGACGCGGGCCTGAAGCACGCGGTCACGATCGCGACGAACATGGCCGGCCGCGGCGTCGACATCAAGCTCGGCGACGGCGTCGTCGACCTCGGGGGCCTGTACGTGCTGGGCACCGAGCGCCATGAGGCGCGCCGGATCGACAACCAGCTGCGCGGCCGCTCAGGCCGCCAGGGCGATCCCGGCGAGTCCCGCTTCTATCTGTCCGGCCAGGACGATCTCGTGCGCCTGTTCGCGGGCGACCGGATTTACAACATCATGGAGCGGTTCAAGGTGCCGGAAGACCAGCCGATGGAGGCGAAGATCCTCTCCGGCCAGATCGAGAACGCGCAGAAGAAGGTCGAGGAGCAGAACTTCGTCATGCGCAAGAACGTGCTCAAGTACGACGACGTTCTGAACAAGCAGCGCACGGTCATCTACGAGCAGCGCCGCCGCGTCCTCGAGGGCCAAGATTTGTCCGAAGAGGTCAAGGCCTGGATCGACGAGGTAGTCGAGCGGACGGTCCGGCAGTACACGGAGAGCGAGTTCGACGAGGAATGGGATCTCGACGGACTCGTGAAGGCGATGTTCCTGCTCTACGGCAGCGAGACGACCGCCGACGAGATTCGGGAGGACTTCGACACGCTCGATGAGCAGTCGCTCGTCGACGACTTCCAGGAGGACGCGCGGGAGCGATACGAGGAGAAGGAAAAGCAGATCGGGCCGGAACTCGTGAGAGAGCTCGAGCGCTTCATCATCCTCCAGACCGTCGACGTCCGCTGGCGCGAGCACCTGGAGAACATGGACTACCTGCGCGAGGGCGTGCACCTCCGCGCGATGGCGCAGAAGGATCCGCTGGTCGAGTACACGGCCGAGGGCCATGTGATGTTCGAGGAGCTGAACGCGGCGATCCGGGAGGAGGTCGTCCAGATCCTCTTCCATGCCGAGCTCGAGCCGGAGGACGTGGGCGAGCTCCAGCAGCTTCAAGAGGAAGCGGGTGCAGACGGAGGCGGGCTTGCCTATCAGCATCAGTCGCTTGCCGGTGCGCAGGCGATCGGGGCGGCGGCCGCGGCGGACGGCGGCGGCGGAGGGAACGGCGCTGGCGTGACGGCCGGCGCCTTGTCCGCGGGGGGCGGCTCGGTCGCAACCGCCCAGCGCGTCGTCTCCGAGCAGGAGAAGATCGGCCGCAACGATCCCTGCTGGTGCGGGAGCGGCAAGAAATTCAAGAAGTGCCACGGCGCCTAGGGCGTGAACGAGGCCGCCCAGCCGCTGGAGCAGCAGCTCGAGGAGATCGGAGCCCAGCTCGACTGGGTCCGTGATTACCTTTGACCCGGACTCGCTGACCAAGCGGATCGCCGAGCTCGAGTCCCGGATGGGCGAGCCCGGTTTCTGGGACGACCAGCAGGCTGCGGCCGAGATCTCTTCCGAGCACGCGCGCCTGCAGAAGCGCCTCGAGCGCTACGAGCGGCTCGTCCGCGACTACGAGGACGCTCGCGAGCTCTTCGGGATGGACGGCGACATGGCCGACGAGATCGCCGCATCGATCGTGCCGTTACGGAGAGACCTCGCCCGTCTGCAAGAGGACGCACTGTTCACCGGCGAGTACGACGGCGGCGACGCGGTCGTGACTATCCACGCCGGCACCGGGGGCACTGACGCCCAGGACTGGGCCGAGACCCTGCTCCGCATGTACCTCCGCTGGGCAGCCGACCGCGGCTTCCAGGCCGACCTCGTCGAGGCGAGCCCGGGCGAGGAGGCGGGCCTCAAGTCCGCGACCTTTACCGTCAGCGGCGAGAACGCCTACGGGATCCTGAAGGCCGAGCGCGGCGTACACAGGCTGGTGCGCCTGAGCCCGTTCGACCAGGCACACCGGCGGCACACGTCCTTTGCGCAAGTGATCGTCAGCCCCTTGCTGCCCGAGAGCGCTGACATCGAGATCGACGAGCACGAGCTGCGCGTGGACACCTATCGCGCGAGCGGGGCCGGCGGCCAGCACGTGAACAAGACCGATTCGGCCGTCCGGATCACCCATCTCCCGACCGGGATCGTCGTCCAGTGCCAGAACGAGCGCTCGCAGGCGGCCAACAAGCAGACGGCGCTGCGGATCCTCAGGTCACGGCTCGCCGAGGTCGAGCAGGAGAAGCGCGAGGAGGAGCTCGCCCGCGAGCGGGGCGCGGCTCAGGACATCGGCTTCGGCAGCCAGATCCGGAGCTACGTCCTCCATCCGTACCAGCTGGTCAAGGACCACAGGACCGAGCACGAGACCGGGAACACGCAGGCCGTCCTCGACGGAGATCTCGACGGGTTCATCCACTCGTACCTGCTCGCAAAAGCTGCCGGAAACGTCCTGTAAATGCGTGTCTAGCAGGTCGTTTCGGTAGACTCCGGCCTCTGTAGTTCGAGACCGGTGCGGCCCATCGCGCCGCTCCTCGTTCTTTTCCGGTGGGGGACACAGAGCTCATCACTGACACTCCGGTAGCCGTCGTCGAGCGCGAGCCGACGCCGCCCACGCCTGTTCCGACGGGCGCGGCGATGATCGTCTTCGAAGAAGTGAAGAAGATCTACGACCCGAACGTGCACGCGCTTCACGACGTCTCGTTCGTGATCGAGAAGGGCGAGTTCGTCTTCGTCGTCGGCCCCTCCGGCTCGGGCAAGTCGACGATCATCCGGCTCATCCTCAAGGAGATCGAGCCCTCGACCGGCAAGATTGCCGTCGGGGGCCGCGACCTCACGCGCCTGAAGCGCTCGAAGGTGCCGCTCCTGCGCCGGAACGTCGGCTGCGTCTTTCAGGACTTCAAGCTGCTTCCGAACCGCACCGCGGCCGAGAACGTCGCCTACGCGCTCAAGGTGCAGGGCGAGGGCCGCAACGCGATCCGCAAGAAGGTGCCGGAAGTGCTCTCGCTGGTCGGCCTCGCCGACAAGATGACCTCCTACCCTGATGAGCTCTCGGGCGGCGAGCAGCAGCGCGTCTCGATCGCGCGGGCGGTCGTCAACCATCCGCCGCTGCTGATCTGCGACGAGCCGACCGGAAACCTCGACCCCGACACGTCGGTCGGGATCATGCAGCTCCTCTACCGGATCAATCGCGCCGGGACCACGATTCTGATGGCGACCCACGACCGGGAGATGGTCGACAAGATGCGCCGGCGCGTGATCGCGCTCGAGGACGGCC
>JBIOYJ010000116.1:0-5997 GCA_044870105.1 Gaiellaceae bacterium
CGAGGCCGCCGGCGGAACGGTGACGTTCCTCCGCGGTGAGCCGGCCGCGAAGCGGCCTGTCCGCGAAAGCGGACCAGTGGAGGGGGCCGGGGGGAACCGGGAGGTTCCCCCGGCGAAGGGCCAGAAGCAGCCGGAGGCGGATGTTTAGCTGGCTCACCAACGCATGGCGGGTGCCGGAGCTCCGGCGGCGCGTCCTGTTCACGGCGCTGATCCTCGGCCTCTACCGGCTCGGCTCGTGGCTCCCTGCGCCGGGGGTCGACTCGGACCAGATCCAGAGCTACTTCAGCGGCAAGGGCGGCACCGTCCTCGGCCTGCTGAACCTGTTCTCCGGCTCGGCGCTCGCGCGGTTCTCCGTCTTCGCGCTCGGGATCATGCCCTACGTCACCGCCTCGATCATCCTCCAGCTGCTAACGGTCGTCATTCCGAAGCTGGAGCAGCTGCAGAAGGAAGGCGAAGCTGGGTACGCCAAGATCAATCAGTACTCCCGCTACCTGACCGTCGCCCTCGCGGCCATGCAGGCGCTCGGCTACGCGTACCTGTTCGACCGTCAGGGAGCGCTCAACCTGAACGGAGGTCGGCTGGTGCTGATCATCATCACGCTGACCGCCGGGACGACGCTGCTGATGTGGATGGGCGAGCTGATCACGAAGCGCGGCGTCGGCAACGGGATCTCGCTACTGATCTTCGCGTCGATCCTCGTCAGCGCGCCGTCGGGCGTGGTCGCCTGGTACAACGGCGGCGCGATGGAGAAGGTCTTCTTCCCGCTCGTCGGGTTGGGGATCATCGTCGCCGTCGTCTTCATCCAGGAGGGCCAGCGCCGGATCCCGATCCAGTACGCGAAGCGGATGATCGGGCGGCGAATGACGGCGGGCGGCTCGACCTACATGCCGCTACGCGTGAACATGGCCGGGGTCATCCCGGTCATCTTCGCCGCCGCCGTGATGGCCTTCCCGCCGACGATGGGGCAGTTCTTCCCGACCACACAGAGCTTCATCAACCGGCACTTCCAGCCCTCGAGCTTCCTCTATCTCGGCCTCGAGGCCTTCCTGATCATCGTCTTCACCTACTTCTACACCGCGGTCCAGTTCAACCCGGTCGACCAGGCCGACAACCTGCGCAAGTACGGCGGCTACATCCCCGGGATCAGACCCGGGCCGCCGACGGCGCAGTATCTCGACCGCGTGCTGACGCGGCTGACGCTGCCCGGCGCGATCTACCTCGCCGTGATCGCGGTGCTGCCGAGCCTCTTCATCCGGTACGGCGGCTTCTCGCAGGCGACCTCGAGGGCGCTCGGCGGGACGTCGGTGCTGATCGTCGTGGGTGTCGCGCTCGACACGATGCGGCAAATGGAGTCGCAGATGATGATGCGCTCCTACGAGGGCTTCTTAAAGTGATGCCCTCCCTCTCATCTCGCGCCCTCCGACACGCTGCAAAGCTGCGCCAGGCGTCGTCCTCGGTCGCACCCGTATCCTCCGGATACGCGCGCTCCCTGCGTCCTAGCCTGGCTTGCTTTTCGCGGCCGGAGAACGCGATCTGCTCGGTCGGGCATCCCCTCAAATAGCGTGAACATCTTGCTCTTGGGCCCGCAGGGGTCCGGGAAGGGAACGCAGGCGAAACGGATCTCGGCGGAATACGGGATCCCGCACATCGCCACGGGCGAGATGTTGCGCGAGGCGATCGCCGCCGGCACGCCCCTCGGCCGGAAGGTCGCGCCGATTCTTGATGCCGGCGAGCTCGTGCCCGACGATCTCATGATCGAGCTGATCCGCGAGCGCCTGGGGGCCGACGACACCCGTGAGGGTTTCATCCTCGACGGCTTTCCGCGCACGATGGCGCAGGCGGATGCACTCGACGCGATGCTGCGCGACATCGGCCGCGAGCTGGACGTCGTCTTCGAATTCCAGCTCCCGGACGAGATCGCCGTCGAGCGGCTGACCAAGCGCGCGGCAGAGGAGGGCCGATCCGACGACACGCCGGAGGCGATCCGCACACGACTCGACCTCTACCATCGCGAGACGGAGCCGCTCGTCGAGCATTACCGCGCCCAGGGCCACCTGATCGGGATCCACGCCGCCGGGTCGATCAACGAGGTCTACTCTGAGCTCCAGGACGCTCTCGAGCAGGTGACAGTGAAGTGATCATCAAGAAAACTCCGGCGGAGATCGAGCAGATGGCGGTGGCCGGACGCATCGTCGTCGATGCCCTGGCCCTGCTCGGCGAGCGCGCGCAGCCAGGGATCACGACCGCCGAGCTGAACGATGGCGCGGACGAGTTCATTCGCTCGCGGGGCGGCGTTCCCACGTTCAAGGGCTACCGCGGCTACCCCGCCTCGATCTGCACGTCGCCGAACGACATGGTTGTGCACGGGATCCCGGGCGAGTATGCGCTTCACGACGGCGACGTCCTCTCCGTGGACATCGGGGTGACCCTGGGCGGCTACATCGCCGACTCGGCGTACACGTTTGCGATCGGCGAGATCTCCGACGACGCGCAGCGGCTCCTCGACGCCTGTCAGGACGCGCTCGCCGCCGGAATCGCGCAGTGCCGAGCCGGCAGGCGCGTGACCGACATCTCCCACGCGATCCAGGAGAGCACGGAGTCGAAAGGGTTCTCGGTCGTCCGCTCGCTGGTCGGCCACGGGGTCGGCAAGTCGATGCACGAAGAGCCGCAGATCCCGAACTTCGGCCCGCCCGGGCGCGGCCCGGTCCTCGAACCGGGAATGGTGTTCGCGATCGAGCCGATGATCAACGCCGGCGGCCCGGATGTCTTCATGCACGACGACCGCTGGTCGATCTCGACCGCCGACGGCTCGCTCTCCGCCCATTTCGAGCACACCGTCGCGGTGACCGAAGACGATCCGCGCGTCCTCACGGCCGCAGAACCGCGGGTCGAAGCGGGCTTGCCTCCCGTTGCTGGGCCGTTGCCCGCAAAGGAGGCAAGCGGGCGGCGCGCAGGACAGTACACCTGAGTACGGACAAGCGACGCCCGCGCCGGATCCTGCCGCGAGCGGCCAGGAATGGGAGGTTTGCTACCATAAATTGCTGCCCGTCAAAGGGCGTTTTTCCGTGTCCTAAACCGCGCTCCGAGAGCGCGCTTTTTGTGAGGTAGTTGGCCAAGCAAGAGGAAAAGATCGAAGTCGAGGGCGAGGTCGTCGAGGCCCTGCCGAGCACGATGTTCCGCATCCAGATCGAGGATGGCGGTCATCAGGTGCTTGCCAAGATCTCCGGAAAGATGCGCAAGAACTACATCCGCATCCTTCCCGGGGACAAGGTCAAGGTCGAGCTCTCGCCGTACGACCTCACGCGCGGTCGAATCACGTACAGATACCGATGAAGGTTCGAGCCTCCGTCAAGCCCATGTGCGAGCGCTGCCGCGTGATCAAGCGGCATGGAAAGACCATGGTCATCTGTACGAACCCGCGACACAAGCAAAGGCAGGGGTAAGAGCACCGTGGCACGCATCGCCGGCGTCAATCTGCCAACACAAAAGCGGCTGGAAATCGGCCTGACCTACATCTACGGGATCGGCCAGTCGACGGCGCGCAGGATCTGCGCCGAGCTCGGCCTGTCGCCGGACGAAAAGGTGCGCGACCTGACCGACGAAGAGGTGACGAAGCTGCGCGAGTACATCGACGGAAATCTGCAGGTCGAGGGGGACCTCCGTCGCGAGCGCACGCAGTCGGTCAAACGGCTTCAGGAGATCGGCGCCTACCGCGGCACCCGTCATCGCCGCGGGTTGCCCGTGAACGGCCAGCGGACGAAGACGAACGCCCGGACGCGCAAGGGACCGAAGAAGACCGTCGGCCGCGGCAAGAAGGCCGCCCAGAAGACTTAGATGGCGGTCGGCTCCTTCACATCTCGCGCCCGCCAGCGTGCTGCGAAGCTGCGCCTCGCGGCGTCCCCGGTCGCACTCGTATCCTCCGGATACGCGCGCTCCCTGCGTCCTGGCGAGGCTTGCTTCTCGCGGCTGGCGAGCACCATCTGCTCAGGAGACAACCGCTAACGTGGCTCCTCCTCGTAGACAAGCGACCCGAGGTCGCGCGCGCCGCCGCGTTCGCAAGAACATCGCGATCGGACAGGCCCACATCAAGACCTCGTTCAACAACACGATCGTGACGCTGACGGACACGGAGGGGAACGTGATTGCGTGGGAGTCGGCGGGTTCGGCCGGCTTCAAGGGCTCGCGCAAGTCGACGCCGTTCGCCGCACAGGTGACAGCCGACTCGTGTGCGCGCAAGGGGATGGAGCACGGGCTCCAGAAGGTCGAGGTTTTCGTCAAGGGACCCGGCTCGGGCCGCGAGACGGCGATCCGCTCGCTCCAGGCCGCCGGCCTCGAGATCGTCGGGGTAAAGGACGTGACGCCCCAAGCGCACAACGGCGTGCGGCCGAAGAAGAGGCGGAGGGTCTAGCCAATGGCTAGGTATTCAGGCCCCGTCTGCAAGCTCTGCCGCCGCGAGGGCATGAAGCTCTTCCTGAAGGGGGAGCGCTGCCTGACCGAGAAGTGCGCGATCGAACGTCGCTCCTATCCGCCGGGCGAGCACGGGCGCGGCCGCATCAAGCAGTCCGAGTACCTGCTCCAGCTGCGCGAGAAGCAGAAGGCCCGCCGCTACTACGGCCTGCTGGAGAAGCAGTTCCGCACCTACTACACGAAGGCCGCCAAGGGCTCCGGGGTCACCGGTGAGAACCTGCTGCGCCTGCTGGAGGCGCGGCTCGACAACGTCGTCTACCGCCTCGGCTTCGCCGCCTCTCGGGCGCAGGCCCGCCAGCTCGTACGGCACGGCCATTTCACCGTCAACGGCCGCCGGGTGAACATCCCGAGCTTCCAGGTGCGGCCCGACGACTCCGTGGCGCTGCGTCAGGGCAGCTCGGCCGAGCAGGTCGTGCGCGACGCCACCGACCTCACGGCCTCTGTGCCGCCCTGGCTTCAGGCCGACCACGACGGTCTGAGCGGAAAAGTCTTGAAGCAGCCCGAGCGCGAGGAGATTGACGCCCCCGTCGCCGAGCAGCTCATCGTCGAGCTCTATTCGAAGTAGTTATGGCGAACACCTTCGTCACATCTCGGACTCTCGCGATCGCTGCAAAGCGTCAGCTCGCGGCGTCTTCAGTCGCACCCGTATCCTCCGGATACGCGCGCTCCCTGCGTCCTTACGAGCCTCGCTTTTCGCGATGCGAGAGCGCGAACTGTTCCGAAGACCCTCGCTAGAAAGGAAAGAATGGCAACACGCACCAGCACGATGGAGTTTCAGGTCCCGAGGATCGTCCACGAGGAGATCGACGAGAACCGCGGGATCTTCCAGATCGAGCCGCTCGACCGCGGCTTCGGCTACACGTTCGGGAACTCGCTGCGCCGCGTGCTGCTCTCGTCGCTCGAGGGCGCCGCGGTCACCTCGGTCAAGATCGAGGGCGTCGCGCACGAGTTCACGACGCTCCCCGGCGTCCGTGAGGACGTCACCGACATCCTGCTCAACTTCAAGAACCTGATCTGCCGTCTGCACGGTGAGTCGCCCGAGATCGAGGTGCGCCTGAACAAGCGCGGCGCCGGAGCGGTCACGGCCAGCGACATCGAGGCGCCCGCCGAGCTCGAGATCCTGAATCCCGACCTCGAGATCGCTCATCTCTCCGAGAAGGGCAAGCTCGAGGTCACGCTGACGATCGGGCGCGGTCGCGGCTACGTCCCTGCGGAGCTGAACCGCGGGCCCGAGCACACGATCGGCGTCATCCCCGTGGACTCGATCTTCTCGCCCGTCCGGCGCGTCTCGTACGACGTCGAGGCGGCGCGTGTCGGGCAGCGGACCGACTACGACAAGCTGATCCTCGACGTGACCACCGACGGCTCGATCGATCCCCGCGACTCGATCGGGCAGGCCTCCGAGATCCTCATCCGCCAGCTGGCGATCTTCACCGACCTCGACCGCATCGAGGGCTTCGGCGAGGCCGCGGTGGAGACGCAGGCCGAGCCCGCGCTGGCGCACGGGATGGAGAACTTCCCGATCGAGGA
>JBIOYJ010000117.1:0-3531 GCA_044870105.1 Gaiellaceae bacterium
CCTTGGCCGCACGGTCGGCGGTACCCGAGCCGGCCGGGATCCGCACCAGGCCGGCCTTGGGGACAGCCCCGAGCCCGGTGACGCGGAAGTTGACGAACTCGATCGGCGAATCGAGCCGGAAGGCGTACAGCTGCTCGTGCAGCTCGTGGAAGCGCCGCTCGAGCGCCTGGCGGGCGGAGTCGTCGAGACGGCCGTCGAGCGCAGGAACGGTCACCGTGTGCTCCTGGCCGGCGTAGCGCATGTCGGCCGATCGCTGGAAGCCGACCTCGCCCGCCTCGACGCCTTCCTCGCCGAAGGTGGTCTCCAGCCGCGACTCGAGCTCTTCCCAGAAGGCTGCGACCTCGGCCGTCGCCAGGTCCTCGCTCCTGGCGAAGTGTGTCTGCACCAGGTCGTGCCTGAGGTCGCTGGCGAGCATGCCCCACGCCGAGAAGTGGCCCGGGTGCGGCGGAACGATCACCCGTCTCGCCTGGAGCTCGCGCGCCAAGGCCGCGGCGTGCATCGAGCCGCCGCCCCCGAATGCGACGAGAGCGAAATCCCGCGGATCGCGGCCTCGCCTGACCGAGACGAGCTTGAGGAGATGGATCATGTTCGCGTTTGCAATCCGGATCACGCCGAGCGCTGCCTCCGCGAGAGAGACACCGAGTCGCTCGGCGAGTGGGCGAAACGCATCCTGGGCTCGATCGACGTCAAGGGCGATTCGCCCGCCGAGGAAGTACTCGGGATTGATCCGACCGGCGATCAGGTTGGAATCCGTCACGGTCGGCTCGGCGCCTCCCCGCCCGTAGCACGCCGGGCCTGGCTCGGCGCCGGCGCTACGTGGCCCGACGCGAAGCGAGCCTGCCGGGTCGAGCCACGCGATCGAGCCTCCGCCGGCGCCGATCTCGACGATGTCCGCGACGGGAACCTTGATCGGGTAACCAGCCTTGGCCGGCGTGCGTTCGATGTGGTAGTCGCCGGTCAACCGGATGGCCCCGCGCTCGACGAGCGAGGACTTCGCGGTCGTGCCGCCGATGTCGAGCGTGATCAGGTTCTGCTCTCCCAGCTGTGCACCGATTGCGGCCGCACCGATCACACCACCGACCGGGCCTGACTCCACGAGGTTGATCGGCGTCCGAGCGGCGACGTCGAAGCGCGAGATCCCGCCGTTCGAGCCCATCGCGTAGCAACTCCCTGGCGGGACGCCGGCCGAGCCGAGCTGCCCGGCGAGTGCGTCGAGGTACCGCGAGGCGACAGGTTTGACGTAGGCGTCGAGCACCACCGTCGACGTGCGCTCGTACTCGCGCCATTCGGTCGTGAGCTCGTGCGAAGCAGTTACCGATGCCTCCGGCCATTCCTCGCGCACGATCTCGGCGGCCCGCCGTTCATGCCGCGGGTTCGCGTAGGAATGGAGGAAGCAAACGGCCACAGCTTCGGCTCCGTTTTGCCGGATCTCGGCCACCGCGCGACGGACGTCGTTCTCGTCGAGCGGCACCAGCACCTCTCCCTTGTACGACACCCGCTCGGTGACCTCGAGCCGCAGCCGCCGCGGAACGAAGGGCTTCGGCTTCTCGTAGAGCAGGTTGTAGAGGTCGGGCCGGTTCGACCTGGCGATTTCGAGAACGTCCCGGAAGCCGCGCGTAGTGATCAACGCCGTCCTCGCGCCTCGCCGCTCGGTCAGCGCGTTGATGATCACCGTCGTGCCGTGTGCGAGGAAGCCGACCGCGTCGAGGTCGGTCTGGCCGAGTGCGTCCATGACGCCCTGCTCGAAGCGGGCCGGCGTCGTCGACGCCTTGGCGGCTCCAACCGCGCCCGAGGCCTCGTCCAGGAAGATGAGGTCGGTGAAGGTGCCGCCGATGTCGACGGCGACGCGAGCGCTCACCGCTTGAGCTCGATCACGTCGAGCGTCTCGGGATCCAGCACGACCCCGTAGTCGCGCTCCGCCGCCTCACGGCTGACGTACCCGTGGAGTACGTCTGCCTGAACGTGCTTGGGATCGCGCTCGCGCGCGTCGCCGAAGCCGCCGCCGCCGCCCGTGCGGAGCTCGACGGAGGAGCCCGCCGGTAGCGGCAGCGCATTGGCCTTCAGCAGGTGTTGCTCGTCGCCGCCCCCGGATTTGACGACGACGTCGGGGCCAACCGCCTGTCGGCCGCCGAACAGGCCCCAGGCCGGTGTCACCGACCGTTCGAACCACAGGTAGAGGCGCGACTCGGGCTCGATCTCGAACGTGCGGTAAAGACCGCAGCCGCCACGGAAGCGGCCAGGGCCGCCGGTGTCGGGGCGAAAACCGTAACCGCGGATCATGGCGGGGTACTTCACCTCGAAGACCTCGACGGGGTAGTCCTTGAAGCCGCCGTTGACGTTGTTGATCAGCCCGTCCTCGCCGTCGCCCCCCTGGAAGCCGCCCCAGCCGCCTGCGTGCGGCATCACGTGCAAGAACGGCTGGTCCGAGCGCCGCGGATCCCTCCCGGAGAGGAACATCACCATCGAATCGCCGTAGTGCGCAGCGGCCACTTGGTCGGGAAGAACAGGCGCGAGCGCGGTCACCACGAGGTCGATCAGGAGCCCGAGCGAGCTGAAGTACCACTGGCAAGCCGCCGGCTCCTCCGCCGTGAAGATCGAGCCGTCGGGCGCCTGGACGTCGAGGGTCTGGAACGTCCCTCCGTCGACCGGGCGATCGGGGTTGATCAGCAGCTTGAAGGCCACCCGGCAGGCCGAGATCGTCTGCGCGAAACCGCAGTTGACGGGACCTTCGGTTTGCGGGGACGAACCGCCGAGATCGATTGTCATACGGTCGCCTTCGACCTCGATCCGGACCTTCACCGGCACCGGGCCGTGGCCGAGTCCGTCGTCGTCGAGGAAGCCCTCCGCGCGGTAGGTGCCGTCCGGGATCGCCACGACCGCCTCGCGCTCGAGCGCCTCCGACTGGCGGTAGACCTCGTCCCGCGCCTCGAGGTACGTCTCGTAGCCGAAGCGATCGAGGATCGCCTGAAAGCGGGCTTCGCCAGTGCGGCACGCGGCCACCTGCGCGTTCATGTCGCCGACGAGGGAGTAGCCGAAGCGGCCGTTGCGCCGCAACAGGTCGATGATGTCCTCGCGCGGCTTGCCGCGGTCGTAGATCCGCGTCGGCGCCCAGCGCATTCCTTCCTGATATATCTCGCGCGAGTCCATCGGACCGCCGGGATCCTTGGCGCCGACGTCGAGCCAGTGCGCCCGCGTGGCGGAGAATCCGACGAGCCGGTCCCGCCAGAAGATCGGCCCGAAGATTGTTGCGTCGTTGAGGTGCGTGCCGGTCATGTACGAGTCGTTCATGTAGAAGACATCGCCGGGCCGGAATGCCTCCCAGCCGAACATCTCGGCGGCTAGCTTCACGCAGATCTCCAGGTTCCCGAGGAAGAGAGGCAGGCCGAGCGACTGGCCGAGCACGTCGGCGCGCTCGTCGAGGATCGCGACCGAGCAGTCCTTGCCCTCGTAGATGATCGGGGTATAGGAGCTGCGGATCAGCGTCGCGTTCATGTCCTGAGCGCAGGACACGAAGGCGTTCCGGATGATCTC
>JBIOYJ010000118.1:0-3391 GCA_044870105.1 Gaiellaceae bacterium
GTCGCGATCGTCGCGACGATCCACGTTGCGCGACACCCCTTCACCGACAGGCTCAAGCGGCGCCGCGACGTGGAGCGGCTGAAGGTCACGGCCCGCGACCGGGATCTGCTTCCTGAGCGCCTGGCCGAGCGCTTGCTCTCGAGCGCGTAGGCGTGGAGGCGGTCCGCTACGGGACGCAGCCGGTGACGACCGGTTTCGAGACCTCGACCCGCCCGTCGACGATCGTCGCCCGGATCGAGGAAGCGCCCTGCGTACA
Source organism: Gaiellaceae bacterium (assembly GCA_044870105.1). Classification (GTDB taxonomy): domain Bacteria; phylum Actinomycetota; class Thermoleophilia; order Gaiellales; family Gaiellaceae; genus JBKPFU01. Next base: position 257 of record JBIOYJ010000118.1, read on the forward strand.
CGCCTGATCGCGCGACTGCGCCGCTCCGGGAACCCAGAGCAGCCCAAGCAAACATCCGATGAGGATCAACCGCCGCAGAGTTACCTGATTGTTTATCGCACGACCCCTTCTTGCAACTCCCGCGCAAAGGTACCACCGCCGATCACCCGCTGTGCCTTGCGGCCGGCGCGCTCGCGAAGCTCCCGGTCTGAGGTGACGAGCCAGAAAGGGCCGTCGATGCGCTCGGCCTCGCGCGCGATCCAGTCGTCAGCCGATTCTGCGCCCGTGCCCACGGCTCCTTCGGGAGCCGGCCCGTCGAAGACGATCACCATCCGCCGGTTGTGGGCCTTTCCCCAGCTGAGGCAGAGCTCCACGAGCTCCGCCTCCGGGATGTTCGGCCACTGCGAGCGCAGCACATTTCTGGCGTCGACGAGAACGGTCACCACGTCGGACGTAAGGTAGGCCCGTGCGCGCGATGGTGCTGGACGCGCCGGGCCGGCCGCTGCGCGAGGCGGAGCTGCCCGAGCCCGAGCCGGCAGCCGGGCAGCTGCTCGTCCGCGTCCATGCCTGCGGCGTCTGCCGCACCGATCTCCACGTCGCGGATGGGGAGCTGCCAGACCCGAAGCTTCCACTCGTGCTCGGCCACCAGATCGTCGGGACGAGCGAGGACGGCCGTCGCGTCGGCATTCCGTGGCTCGGGTGGACGTGCGGGGAGTGCCGCTACTGCACGAGCGGCCGCGAGAACCTCTGCGACTTCGCCCGCTTCACCGGCTACCAGCTCGACGGCGGCTACGCCGAGTACGCCGTTGCAGACGAGCGTTTCTGCTTTCCCGTTCCCGACGGCTACTCCGACACGCAGGCCGCGCCCCTTCTCTGCGCCGGCCTGATCGGCTACCGGGCGCTGCGCTTCGCCGGCGACGCCGAGCGCCTGGGACTGTACGGGTTCGGTGCGTCCGCGCACATCGTCGCCCAGGTGGCGCGGCACCAGGGGCGCCGGGTCTTCGCCTTCACGCGGCCGGGAGACGCTGAAGGGCAGGCGTTCGCCAGGGAGCTCGGCGCCGAGTGGGCCGGCTCGTCCGGCGAGCGGCCGCCGGAAGAGCTCGATGCGGCGCTCATCTTCGCGCCCCGTGGCGAGCTCGTCCCGGTTGCGCTCCGAGCAACCGCCAAGGGCGGGGCGGTTGTCTGCGCAGGGATTCACATGAGCGACATTCCGTCCTTTCCCTACGAGCTCCTCTGGGAGGAGCGGTCAATGCGTTCCGTCGCCAACCTGACCCGCCTCGACGGGGACGAGTTCCTCGCCCTCGCGCCGCAGATTCCGGTCCGCACCGCGGTCGAGATCTATCCGCTGGAACGCGCGAACGAGGCGCTGGAGGGGCTCCGCTCCGGTGGTTTGCGCGGAGCGGGAGTGCTCGATATTGACGCGTCTACCGCCTAACTGGTAGAAGCTGCCGGCGTCAAGGGGGTTTGACGGAGGAGGGCTTATGAACAGGCGACTACGTCGCGGCGCCGCTCTCGTCGGCGCACTTTTCGCACTCGTGCTCTTCCCGACGGTCGTGCAGGGAGCGTCGACCGTCTTTCGCGTGACCAACGACAGCGACCGCGACGCCGAGACGTCGATCGCGATCAATCCCACCAACTCGAGCAACATCGTGGCGGGGTGGATCTCGTCCGGCGATCGGACCTGCGGCTTCGGCGTCTCGGACGACGGGGGCGCGCACTGGTCTGTGGGAGTCGTGCCCGGAATCGAGCGGAACAGCGGGGGGACCTTCGACCGCGGCACCGACCCGAGCGTCACGTTCGATCAGCTCGGCAACGCGTACTACTCGTGCCTCGGCTTCGACCTGGGCCCGCAGGCGCTCGGCTCGGCCGGCACGGTCTACGTGTCCAAGTCGACGAACGGCGGCCACAGCTGGGGGCCGCCGAAGGCGGTCTTCAACGCCGAGGCCCTGCCCGGGAAGTCAGTGGGCAGGTTCGAGGATCACCAGTTCCTGACTTCCAACGCGAAGACGGGTGAGCTGTACATCACGGAGACCCGTTTCCGGGCGGCAGGCAAGCCCGACATCCTGTTCTCGAAGTCGACCGACCAGAACGCCAGCTGGACGGCTCCCGTGGTGATCAGCGACCGCGCCGGAAACGCCGGCTTCCAGGACTCGTTCAGCGCCGGGGGCAAGACCGCAGGGACGATCTACGTCACCTTCGCGGCATTCTCAACCGCGAGCCTGTCCAACTGGAATCGAATCTACATCGCCAAGTCGACGGACGGGGGCGCTCACTTCTCGGCGCCGCAGCTTCTGAAGACGGTCGTGCCGCTGCCCGATCCGCTGCCGAACGCGCCCTGGCGCTCGGACAACAACCTGTGGGTCGCGGTGGACCAGGCGACGAATCAGATCTACGTCAACTACGCCGACTACGACGCCGGGAACGCCGAGGTCCGCGTGCTGCGCGTGTCCGACGCCGGCGATCACTTCGTCGTCCAGGGCACGACGACGGTGAAGACGGATCCGGCAGATCAGTTCTTCCCGTTCCTCACCGTGGCGCCGAGCGGCCGGGTCGACGTCTGCTACCAGGATCGCGGCTACTCGCCCGGGAACGCGCTCATCTTCACGACTTGCGGGTTCTCGACGAACGGGGCGGTCAGCTTCACGAACCAGCAGGTGACGACGACGCCGTTTGACGCCTCGAACAACAACTTCATCGGCGACTACAACTGGCAGGCGAGCCTGGCCGATGCCGTGTATCCGATCTTCGTCGGCGACGGGTCGCCTGGCGGCGACAGCAACGCGGAGGAAGTCTTCGTCGCGCGGGTGACGCCCTAGACCGGCACCGCTGCGTCCAGCGCGGCGCGGAGCGACCGAACATATTCGCGGAGGGCGGCAGCGCCGCCCTCCGCGACCTCGAGCGCGCGCGAGCCGACGACGATCCCGTCCGTGAGCTCGGCGGCGGCACGGGCATGCTCGGGAGTCGAGATCCCGAAGCCGGCGTAGAGCGGGACGTCGGCGACGGCCCGCGCGCGCTCGACGAGACCGGCCAGGGCGGGCGAGAGGGAGGCCCGCGAACCCGTCGTGCCGGTCAGGGTGACGAGGTAGAGCCAACCGTCGGTCTGGTCGGCCGCGAGGCGCACACGTTCGTCCGTCGAGGTCGGGGCGACGAGCTGGA
>JBIOYJ010000119.1:0-4569 GCA_044870105.1 Gaiellaceae bacterium
CGATGAAGGCGAGGCCGATCGTCTCGCGTCGCTCCGCCTCGAGCTCGGGCGTCTCCGACTCGAGCAGCAGGTCGGGGTACGGCTGCAAAAGCGCATCCACCGCTACCGATTCCCGCCGGCCGCGCTGCTCGATCATCCGGAGACAGACGTTCGTCGCGATCCGGTAGAGCCACGAAGAGAGCTCCGCGCGCGGCTCGAAACGGCCGATGCCGCGCCAGGCTCGCAGCATCGTCTCCTGAAGCGCGTCGTCGGCATCGTGCACCGATCCGAGCATGCGGTAGCAGTGCGCGTGCAGTCGACGGCGCAAAGGGGCCGTCAGCTGCACGAACGCCTGCTCGTCACTGCTCGCGGCGGCGGCCAGAAGCTCCATGCGCCGACGCTACTCCGCCATCGGCGGCGGGGCGCCGAGCTCCGTCCAGGCAGGAGCGTCGAATGAACCCGGCTTGCCGCCAAGGGCGATCAGCCGGATCCCCTCCGAGCCCGGCAGGATCTGCCGCTGCTGTTCCGGCCCGACGCGGGCCATCATCCCGGGCACGAGCTCGTATCGCCGGTCACCGGCGAGGAGCGTCGCCGAGCCCGAGATCGGGATGTAGACCTCCTCCTGGTCCGGATCGAACGCCGTCGCGTCGTGGTTGTGCATCGGATAGCCGTCCCATTCCGGCGGCAGCGTCAGGACCTGCATGCCCCACGCCGAGACCCCGAGCGTCGCCCGAGCCCTTCGCGCGACCCCGTCGTAGATCGGCTCCATCTCGTCGAACTCCGCCACCGTCACGTCGATCGTTGCCACGTCGGCCACTTGGCCCTCCTTTCGAACGAGCCCCCAACGGGCCCGGTCCACTACTACAACCCGCAGGAACGGCCGAACTCATCGCACGCGTGTCAGCCCAGCGCGAGCAGCGCGATCCCGCCCGCCACGACAAGCGCGCCGGCGAGGCGCTTGGCGCCGACCGGCTCGCCGAGAACGCCGCGCGCCAGCCCGGCGGCGATCACAACGCTCGTCTCCCGGACCGCGGACACCGACGCCGCGCTCGCGAGGCGAAGCGCGAACAGGACGAGCAGGTAGGTCACGGCAGAGGAGACGCCGATCGCCACGACGCTCGGACGGGCCGCAGCGCGAAGGCGCGCCGGCCACCGCGAGCGGATACGCGAGCGCCGGGCCGAGCATGACCAGCATCAAGTAGGAGGGCGCGTCGGCGTGCCGGATCCCGAACCGGTCGACGACCGTGTATCCGGCGATCGTCCCCGCGATCAGCAGCGCGAGGCCGGAGCCGGCCCCGCTCGCGCCGCGGCCACGGACGAGCAGGATCCCGGCCGCAACCACGACAACGCCCGCGACTTCGGCCAGCGACGGATTCGCGCCCGCAGCCGAGACCGCGATCACGAGGGCGAGCACGGGCGCCAGCCCACGCGCGAGGGGATAGATCAGGCTCAGCTCGTAGCGGCGATAGGCGGCTGCGAGCAGGACCACGTAGGCCAGTTCGAGCCCGCCCGAGCCGAGCACGTAGGGCACCGCGCCGCCTTCGACGCTCCAGGTGACTGCCGCCAACGGCGCGAGGGCGGCGACCAGGACGGTAACGGACAACGCCGCGGCCGCCTCGGTATCGCGCTCGCGGGCGAGGAGGAGGTTCCAGACGGCGTGGAGCGCCGCCGCCGTCAGCGCGAGCCCGAGAGCGGCGGCGCTCAGTGGTGATGCCCGGCGTGCCCGTACGCGGCGGCCTCGCGCGCGTGCGGGGACATGTACCGCTCCGGGTCAGCCTGGAACTTGCTCCGGCACGTCTCGCTGCAGAAGTAGAGCGTCTTGCCGTGGTACTCCAGCGTCAGCGCCTTCGAGCGGTCGACGCTCATCCCGCAGACCGGGTCACGGGCGGCGCGCCGCATCGTCAGAGCGACGAGCCCGACGGCCACGCAGAGGAAGACGATGTTGAGAAAGGTCGTGTAGTTCCAGGACACGCCGCGCTCCGTGATCGAGTCGATCGAGGGCCGGTCGCCGGGGACGATCCCGAGCGCGTCGAAGATCCCGTCGACCGCGAGCGCCGCGACGACCATCGTCGCGAACATGATCCCGACGAGCACAGCCGCGAGCCGCCAGCCGTAGTAGCGCCCGTAGACGATCACGAGCGGGATGATGATCAAGTCGGCGTAGACGAACGCGATCACGCCCGAGAAGGAGATCCCACCGGCCCACAGCACCGCGGCCAGCGGGACGTTGCCGACCGAGCAAACGAACGACAGGACGGCGACGATTGGCCCGACGACGACGTTCTCGGCTAGACGCAACGTGTCGTTCGACTCGGTGATGAAGAGGTCGTTGAAGAAGTCCATCGGCAGGAGCGCGATGAACCCGGCGATCAGGAACCCGCCGGCGATCTCCTTCCAGAGCATCTCCCAGTCGCTCCGGAAGTTGTGCGCCACGTCCGACCAGGACTCGAGGGAGAGCACCCGCGGCTTTCCTGAGGCGGCATGGTGCGCGTGCCCGGTCTCGGCCGCCTCGGCGTGCCGGCGCGCCTCCTTCTCGTCGCGGCGCGAAACCAGCACTCGGATCCCGATCCACATCAGCACGATCAGGACGAGCCCGCCGAGGAACTCCGCCAGCGTGAACTCCCAGCCGAGGAAGATCCACATCACGATGCCGAGCTCGAAGACTAGGTTCGTCGAGGCGAACTGGAAGGCCATGGCCGACGCCAGGCTCGCGCCCTTCTGGAACATCGACTTGGCGATCGCTACCGCCGCGTAGCTGCAGGACGAAGAGGCCGCGCCGAGCCCGGTCGAAAGCGCGAGCTCGCGTGCGCCCGTGCCACCGAGCGCGCGCTCCATCTTCGAGCGCGGAACCCACGCCTGCACGATCCCCGACAGCAGGAAGCCGAGGACGAGCGCCCACGTCACCTCCCAGGCCATCTGGAACGCGTTCCAGAGCCCGTCGCCGATCGTTTCGAGAACCGGCACGGGGAACGACTGTATCCGTCACCCCTGCAGCCGCCCGGCGTCTTCTCGCCGAGAGGTGCAAAGTTGCACGTGATGGCCGTGCGAGCGGTCGAGATGGTCGTCGAGGCGCGATAGGTGCGGCGTCTGCTCGCAGCCGCGTCGATCGCGGGCGGGGCGGCCGGGCTGTACGCCGTCGTCGTGCACGGGGCCCTGACGCTCGATCTCGGCATTGGAAGAACGGTCCTTCCGCTCGGCCCGCTGACCCGACGGATCGCGGCGCCTCAGGACGTCGTCTTCGACGTGATCGCGGCTCCCTACCTCGGCCGCACGCCGCGCGCGCTCGAGGCGAAGCTCCGAGTGTGGGAACGCGGTAGCGACATGGTCCTGGCCGCGCACCTCACGAAAGTCAGATCGCTGACGGCGACGACGCTCGAGACGGTTTGTTTCCAGCGGCCCGACAGGGTGGGGTTCCGCCTCGTACGCGGGCCCGTGCCGCACCTGTCCGAGTCGTTCGTCCTCCGGAAGACGGACGACGGGACGGAGTTGACCTGGGAAGGCGAGCTGGGCGCCGATTTCTGGGCGGTCGGCCGCTGGTGGGGCGGCCGAGTCGCGCGCGCGTGGGCGCATGCGGTGCACGCTTCCTTCGAGAGCATTGCCGCCGAGGCCGAACGCCGCGCCGGCCGAAGTCGAGGACGCAACGGTTGAGGCACCGAACGCATCGAACCGGGCATGAAGGGCGGACTCGTGCTCGCGCTCGCCCTAGCCCTCGCCACGGCCGGCTGCGGCAAGGAAGGACATAGCGCGGGAAAGACGACGACACAGGAGGAAGGGCCGTCGTACCTGCGCGATCCCGGTCTCAAGGTCGGGTGGAAAACCGACTTCACGAAATTCGCGGTGCCGCTGTCGGAGTTCGAGTCGGGCGGGCCGGGTAAAGACGGCATTCCAGCGCTGAGCGATCCCAAGCTCGTCGACGCGGGCCACGCCGATTACCTGAAGGCGCAGGAGCCCGTGATCGAGCTCGAGGTCGGGGACGACGCGCGTGCCTATCCCCTCGAGATCCTGACCTGGCACGAGATCGTCAACGACGACGTGGGAGGCGTTCCCGTCGCCGTCACCTTTTGCCCCCTCTGCAACACGGCACTCGTCTTCGACCGTCGCGTCGAGGGGAAGACACTCGAGTTCGGCACAACCGGCAACCTGCGCAATTCCGACCTCGTCATGTACGACCGGCAGACCGAGTCCTGGTGGCAGCAGTTCGGCGGCGAAGCCGTTGTCGGCCGCTACACGGGCACGACCTTGCGGCAGCTGCCGGCCCGCATTGTCGCCTGGCGCGAGTTCGAGCGTGAGCATCCCGACGGGCGCGTGCTCAGCCGCGACACGGGTTACTCCCGGCCGTACGGCCAGAATCCATACCGTGGCTACGACGAGGCCGGAAGCCTTCCGATCTTCGCAGCGGCCCATGCGGGTGACAGGGCCTGTCGCCGAAGGAGCGGGTCGTGTTCGTCCAGCGCGCCGGGGAAAGCGTCGCCGTTCCGTTCGCGACGCTGGCGAAGCAGCGCCGGATGACCGTCGAAGTCGGCGGCCACCGGCTCGAGATCCGCTTCCGCAGCGGAGTCGCCTCTGCTCTCGACGCGGCCTCGATTGCGT
>JBIOYJ010000120.1:0-14690 GCA_044870105.1 Gaiellaceae bacterium
GCCGGCAACGGGTCAGGCTCGTCGCAGCCGTGACTGGCGGTTGCGTCCTTGCGCTCGTCGCGACTGCCTTTGCGTACGCGCCCGGGCTCTGGGATCTCGTCGCTGGGAGCCGAATCGACAAACGCAACCTCGGAGCAGAGGAGCGAGGGGCGCTCGCGCTGGCAGCCCACGGGCGCAGCTTGACTCCGGCGGAGCGCACCCGATTGCAAGACGAGCCGCTGGCAAATGTGAAATCAGTGCGCCTCATTGCCAATCGCGGCGGTTACACGTTTTACATCATTGAACTTGACGATCAACGGTGCTTTGCGTTCGGACACGTCGGTAACGCTCAGCTGTTCGGCACGCCAGAGTGCCCCGCAGTGTCCGGATACGAGTTCCCGACGCCGGAGCACCCGGTGCTAGATAAGTCGATTGTCGAAGCAAGCGTCGACAAGCCGAATCCACACATCTTCCGGCTCCAGGGATTCGCGGCCGATGCCGTCAAGGAAATCGCGTTTCGACGTGCGAATGGCGCGCTCGTGGCCCATACGCCGGTGAGGGACAACGTCTACTTGCGATCGACGGGCCTGCCCGGCGACACCGACACGATCGTCGCGCTTGATGCCTCGGGCAAGCAGGTTTGGAGCAACTGCCCGCCTGTTCGGCCAGGGTCGGACGAGGAGCCCTGCTAGCCCGGCTAGCATCCGGCGCGTGCCGAAGCGGCAATTTGTCCACGTTCAAGGGGTGCGGTTTCGCGATCTGGATCCGATGGGTCATGTGAACAATGCGGTCTTCCTCACCTACCTCGAACAAGCCCGGATCGCCTTCCTCAAGGAAGTCGGAGCGGCAACCGGAGTCGAGGACATGAACATCATCGTCGCTCGCGTCGAGATCGACTTCCGTGCTCCGGTGCGAATGGACCAGGAGATCCACATCTCCGTCAACGCGAGCCGGTTCGGCAAGAAGAGCTTCGATCTCGACTACGAGCTTCGCGTCGGCGGGGAGGTCGTCGCCCAGGCGAAGAGCGTCCAGGTCGCGTACGACTACGAGCGGCGCGAGCCGGTCGAGCTCCCGGACGAGTGGCGCGAACGGCTCGCGCTTGCCGCATAGCCCCTCGCTAGCATCAGGCGCATGAGCGCGAAGTCCGCGTACGAGCGCCACACGCTGCCCAACGGGCTGCGGATCGTCACGGCGCCCATGCCGACCGCCGAGTCCGTGACCTGCATGATCATGCTGGCGGCCGGGTCGCGCTACGAGACGCGCGAGACGAACGGCATCGCCCATTTCGCCGAGCACATGTTCTTCAAAGGGACGGAGAAGCGGCCGACGGCGAGAGACATCGGGCTCGAGGTGGACGCTCTCGGCGGGGAGTTCAACGCCTTCACGAGCAAGGAGTACACGGGCTACTACGTCCGGTGCGCGGCCGATTTCCGCGACACGGCCCTCGACGTCCTCGTCGACATGCTCCGCAACTCGAAGTTCGCGCCGAAGGAGATCGAGCGCGAGAAGGGCGTGATCATCGAGGAGATGAACATGTACTTCGACACCCCGCGCGACTACATCTCCGGCGTCTACGACGAGCTGCTCTTCGGCGACCAGCCGCTCGGCTGGGACATCATCGGGCGCAAGGACACGATCCGCGCCGCCACGCGCAAGACGTTCACCGATTACGTCGGCCGCTGGTACAAGCCCGAGCGAATGGTGATCGGCATCGGCGGCAAGATCGCGCCGGGCCTGATCGAGTCGATCGAGGGTTTGCTCGGGGACATGGAGCCGGAGACGACCGGCGGGCCGCCGCGGGCCGAGGTCGCCAAGGCGAACGGCGGCCGCGTGAAGATCCACCAGAAGGCCTCCGATCAGGCGCACCTCATCCTCGGCGTCCCGAGCTATCCGCTCGACCATCCCGACCGGTATGCGCTGATGCTGCTCGCGACGGTGCTCGGCACCGGGATGTCGTCTCGACTGTTCAGCGAGGTGCGCGAGCGGCGCGGGCTCGCGTATTACGTCTACGCCCTCAATCAGAGCTACACCGACACGGGCTCGCTCTACTCGCAGGCCGGCGTGGACATCAACCGCGTCGACGAGGCGGTCGAGACGATCGTGAAGGAGCTCCGCAAGATCGCGGCCGAACCGATCGACTCGGAGGAGCTCGAGAAGGCTCGGAATCTGGCGAAGGGACGCTTCGTGCTCCAGATCGAGAGCCCGCAGGGTCTGATCATGTTCGGCCTTCGGCGCGAGGTGCTCGAGGGCCGCGTCGCCGAGCCGCAGGAGGTGCTCGACGGGCTCGACGCGGTCACCGCGGAAGACGTCCAGCGTGTTGCGGAGGACGTGATCGGCTCGAACGGTCTCAATCTCGCCTTGATCGGTCCGTTCGACGACGCCGATCGCTTCGAGAAGCTCCTGGCCTGAACGGCTTCTTCCAGACGGCCGATCCGAGGCTTCCCGACCTATTTCGCGCGGTTCGGCGAGCGCGAAAAGGCCTTCTACGAGCGACTGAGGGCCTCCGGCGAATTGCCGAACGTCGACGCGCTCAATTGACGAGAGCTTCGCGGACGGACTGGCCGAGGTCCGGATCGTCCGGCTCCCCGGCGCCGGTCACTTTCCATTCGTGGAAGGTCCGGCCGCGTTTCGCGCCGCCGTCCTGGACTTTCTCTAGCCGGCGCCCGGGCCGGTGGCGCATTACGATGCGCCGACCGTTACAAGCGAGGGGAGAGGGGTGTGCCTATGCGGCCACAATTTCGCCCGCAGCTCAGGCTCTTGGTCGCGGTTGCCTTCGCGTTCGCGCTCGTCATGGCTCCAGGCGTCCCGGCAGGACATGTCGGGCCAGGGCCGACGGGCGGCGTCGACGTGAAGGTCACCGACGACAACTTGAACGTCGACGGCGGGGATGCCGCAACGACGCCCAGCAAGGACGCGCGCAACCGCCAGTCGAACGAGACGACCGTCGCGATCAGCCCGGTTGTCTCACCGGTGACCGGGCAGGCCGGTGACCTCGTCGCCACGGCGGCGAACGACTACCGGATGGTCCCGCACTTCGGGGACACCTGGATGCCGATCTATCTGTCATTCGACGGCGGGACGACGTGGTTCGGACCGCCGCCGTTCCCTGCCGGCTACAACACAATGATTCCGGGCTTCCCGAACGACACGTCCGCGGCGGGCCTCAGCTCGCCGCTGCACGGTCTCGACGGAGCCGGCGACCCGATCATCCGCTTCGACACCGGCGGGAACCTGTACGTCGGCGGGATCGCCTTCAACCGCAACTTCGACCAGCCCGACCGGCCGGTCGACACCGTCGTGTTCGTGGCGAAGTACCGGTACACACCGGGCACGCCCGCGACTGCAAGCACGACAACGTCGGCGGGCTCGCCGCCGCACTTCACCTACGCGGGAGCGACGATCGTCGACCGCGGCGCCATCGGGTTCGCGGTTCCCGGCGTGATCGGCTTCGCGGGCAACTTCGTCGACAAGCCCTGGATGGAGGTCGACGTCAACTCGCCGAGCGCAAGTCCGTGCTCCGGCAGTGTTTACGTCTCCTGGACAAGCTTCCACGGAGCCTTCGGGAACTCGCCGATCGTGTTCGCCCGCTCGAGTGACGGCGGAGCGACTTTCACGAAGGCGACGGTCGTCTCGACCGGCGGTCCGCAGGGGACGCCGGTCAACCAGGGCGTCGACATCGCGGTCGCCCCGAACGGGACGATCTACCTCGCCTACGAGGCGCTCGAACGGAGCACCGGCGCGACGACGATCAACTCCGTCCGCTCGAGCGACTGCGGCCGGAAGTGGAGCCAGCCCGTCGTCGTCGCGACGGTCAACGACGGACAGGCTCCGGGAGTGGCGTTCCGCACGCCGACGTTCGCCTTCCTGGCGGTCGACAGCACGAACTCGAACATCGTCTATGCCGCCTACCAGCATCTGGTCGGCGACTACGACGTTTACGTCCAGCGCTCGACCAATGGAGGCCAGACGTGGGGCCCGCGTGTGCAGGCGAACGACGACCCCGGCGCGAGGCATCAGGTCTTCCCGACGATCGAGGTCTCGCACGGCACCCTGCACGTGGCCTGGTACGACTTGCGCAACAGCGTCACCCCGGCCAACGAGGCGCTCGACGTCTACTACGCGTGCGCGAACTGCGACGGCACGACGTGGCCGACGTTCAGCCACTCGACGCGCGTGACCGATGTGTCTCACAACCCCGAGTGCCAGATGTTCGGCGGCGGGACGGTGGCCTTCCATGGGGACTACATCGAGCTTGACGCCCGCTGGACGGGCGCGAACCATCAGGTCAACGTCGCCTGGGCGGACAACCGCGACGTGCCGGCCGCGCAGTGCGATCTGACACCTGGACCGAGTGCCACCAACAGCATCGGCAACCGCAACCAGAACATCTACGCGGACCACCTCACGGTAGCGCCGTGAGCTTGACGACCGGAGGGGCCGCCGGGCCCCTCCGGTCAACTCTCCTAGGTGCGCTCCGGCCACGGCAGTGCGAGCGCCGCCGAGGAGGCCGGCACTAAGTCTCAGTTACGGCGTCAGGTCGTATGGAAATTCCGTAATCAACTCGGCGCCGTCGGAGCTCACCCGCACGATGTCCTCCAGCCGGCAGCCGCCCGAGCCGTGCCGGTAGAGGCCCGGCTCGAGGGTGATCACGTCGCCTTCGACGAGCTCGCCCGGATAGCGGCCTAGCCACGGCTGCTCGTGCACCTCCAGCCCGACGCCGTGTCCGAGGCCGTGGAAGAACCCGTCCTCCAAGACCTCGCCCTCCTTCTTCGAGAGCCCCGTCGGATAACCGTGCTCCTCGAACAGCTCGCAGACGAGCACGTAGACGTCGCGGCCCGGAATCCCCGGCTTGACGGCCTCGAGCGAGCGGTGGAGCGCCTCGCGGCAGAGCCTCTGGTACTCGGCCAGCTCATCCGAGGCCTCGCCGACGACGAAGGTCCGCGTCATGTCCGCGTAGCAGGCGGAACGCCGGTCGCGCGGCCACAGGTCGATCACGACGGGCTCGCCCGGCGCAATCGGCCCGGAGCCCATGTCGTGGCCGACCGCCGTCTGAGCACCGTGGGAGACGATGAACTCGTCCGCGAAGAGGTCGTGCTCGGTGAAGACCTGCGAGATCGCAAGCTTGATCCGCTCGCACGTCAACGGCTCGCCGTCGAGGACGACCGAGCCGTTTTGGGGTTCGGCGCGGCTGAGGAGATCTCGGGCCGCGGCCATCCCCGCTTCGGCTCCACGCTGCGCGCGCGCAATTCCCTCGAGCTCGGGCTGGCTCTTCGCCCGTCTCCGCGAGACGAAGAACTCGTGATCGGGTGTCAACTCGACGCGGTCGGCGCGCAGGCGATCGGCGATCCCGACCGGAAACGTCATCGGCACGACCGCGCTCTTCACGCCGAGCTCCTTGCAGGCGCGCGCGCAGACCTCGAGGTCCATCTCCTCGCGCCTCATCCCTTTGGCGATCATCTCGTCCCAGCCGAGCTCCTCGAGCGGATGGCACTTGATCCCGTCGGCCTCCTCGATCCGCTCCACCTCGAAGGAGGTGACGATCGCGTGCCGCTCCCGGTCGTGCTCGACATAGAGGAAGGGGTCGGGGACCGCGACCGGGATCTCGTGTCGGAGCTCGGGAGATCGCAAGGTGTCGGCCCAGATCAGGACGTCAGTCAAGACGGGCGCAAATGCTATCGGCCTCGATAGGCTCAGGTAAGTGCCTCCTCAAGCAATACACGCCATCACCTCCGGCGGCTGCAAAGCGTCGCCAGGCGGCGTCCTCGGTCGCCCACGTAGTTGTTTAGTACGCGGGCTCCCTGCGTCCTTGCCTGGCTCGCTTTTCGCTCGCTGGAGGCGGGGGTGTATCCCCTGAGGAGGCACTAATGGACGACGTGCTCGAGCGTGCGCAGAAGCTGGTCGAGGAGTATGACCGAGAGCTCGCGCGCGCGCTACCCGACGGCGCGAAGACCGAGCTCTTCGACGCGCACGTTCATCTCGGGCACGACATCGACGGCTTCCGCGGCACCTACGAGGAGCTCGAGGAGATCCACAACCGCTACCGGATCTCGCGGGCCTTCATGTTCTGCATGGACGAGCACGACCGGCATCCCGCCTTCCGCGCCGCGAACGACCGCACCCTCGTCTACGCGAAGCGATCGCAGGGCCGATTGATCCCGTTCGTGCGCCTCGATCTCGCCGAGACGCCGATCGAGGAGGCGACTCGCTGCCTCGACCTCGGCGCGCGTGGGATCAAGCTCCACCCGCGCGCACAGCGCTTTCTCCTGAACGACGAGCGGCTGGCCCCCGTGTTCGCGCTCGCGGCGGAGCGCCGCGTCCCGATCCTGATTCACGGCGGCCGCGGCCTGCCGCCGATCGCCGACCATCTCGCCCGCCTCGTCGACGATTACGCGGAGGCGCAGCTGATCATCGCGCACGGCGGCATCGCCGACCTGCCGGCGCTCGCCGAGCGCTTCGCCGGCAAGTCGGGCGTCTTCTTCGATACCTCCGTCTGGAGCCCCGTCGATCTGATCAGCGTCTTCCACGTCTTCTCGCCCGAGCAGGTCCTCTACGCCTCCGACTACCCGTACGGACAGCAGCCGAGCTCGCTGTGGATCGCGTTGCGGACGGCGAAGACCTCGGGCCTGAACGACGATGACCTGCGCAACATGTTCTTCTCGAACGCCGGCCGCATCGCCGACGGCGAGCCCCCGCTCGACCCCACCCCGCCCAAAGGCGGCGACACGCTCTCCCAGCCGATCGCCTTCGCGCGCATCCACCAGTACCTGTCCATGGCCACACCCCTCCTCTGGACGAGGCAGCCCGACACGATCGGCGTGATCGGGCTCGCGCTCAACGCCTGCTACGAGCGCGACGGGCACGAAGACGAGCGCGAGCAGATCAAGGAGCTGCTCTCGACGGCACGCGACGTCTGGCGCTCCCTTCCGGAGATCGAGGACGAGCTCGAGCAGCGGATCGTCTCGCGACAGACGTTTCGGCTGATCCACCTGGCGGACATCCTGGCCGTGACGCCCCAACTTGAGGGAGCCGCTAGATAGCGTGAGCGGAGGGAAGATCATGACCTCGATAACAGTCCTTCGGCGATCCCAGGAGCCGTAGGCTGCTTGAGCTGAAGATCAACGGGGAGGTTCACCGCGTCGAGGAGCCGGTTGGCCGAACCCTGGCCGAGACACTCCGCGACGAGCTCGGTCTGACCGGGACGAAAGTCGCGTGCGCCGAGGGCCACTGCGGCGCGTGCACCGTTCAGCTCGACGGCGTCCCGGTCTACTCCTGCATCACACTCGTGCACACCGTCGGCGGGCGCGAGGTGACGACGATCGAAGGCTTGCGCGACCATCCCCTGATCGACGCGTTTGTGCGCGCGGACGCCTTGCAGTGCGGCTTCTGCACGCCGGGCCAGATCGTCTCGGCCGCGGCACTCGTCGAGGCCAACCCCGAGCCGACACGCGAGGAGATCCGCCACCAGCTGGCCGGCAACCTCTGTCGCTGCGGCGCCTATCCCAAGATCGAGGAGGCAGTCTTTTCATGGCGAGGCTGATCAGGACCGAGAAAGAGGTCGAAGGCCGCTACACAGAGCAATGGATCGTGGTCGAAGAGGACGACCTCGAGCAATGGCCGGCCGGAGCCCGCAAAACGGTCGGGCAGCCGACGCGACGCCTCGACGGGGCAGAGCGGGCGCGAGGGCAGGCGGTCTACACGGCCGACTTCGCCCCGCCCGGGCTGCTCCACGCAGCGGTCCTGCGCAGCCCTCACGCGCGCGCGCGTGTGAACAAGATCGATCTCTCGGGCGCGCGTGATGCTTCGGGCGTACGCGGCGTGATCGGGCCGGGCGACTGCCACGTGCTCACCGACGAGCCGTCGTATCCCGGTCACGCCGTCGCCGCCGTCGCGGCGGACAGTTTCGCCGAGGCGCGCGCGGCGCTCGAGCTGATCGAGGTCGACTGGGAAGTGCTCGAGCCGCTGCTCGATCCCGACGAGGCCGTGCAGAAAGGATCGCTCCACGAGGAGCCGCGCCGGTACGCCCGCGGTGACCTCGACCAGGGGCTGGCCGAGGCGGACATCGTCGTCGAGGCCGAGTACCGGACGCAGACGGTGCTGCACAACGCGCTCGAGACGCACCAGGCGGTGTGCGGCTGGATCGGCGACACCCTCGAGGTCTACATCTCGACGCAGTTCATCTGGGGCATTCGCTCGTCCGTCGCCGGCGAGCTCGGCCTGCCCGAGGACAAGGTCCGGGTGGTTTGCAACTACATGGGCGGCGGCTTCGGGGCCAAGAACAGCCCCGGCGACTACACGTTCATCGCGGTCGCGCTGGCGCGGCAGACCGGCCGCTACGTGCGCTGCGCGCTGAGCCGGCGGGAGGAGAACCTTGCCACCGGGAGCCGCAACGCGACCATCCAGCGCCTCGTCGGCGGCGTGCGCAGCGACGGAACGCTGACGGCGCTCGGCGGCGAGTTCGTGAACTCGGTCGGGTGGTCCGGCTGGACGATGGAGACCGAGGGGCCAATGCAGATGCTGTACGCGTGCGAGAACGTCCGCACGACCACGTACGGCGCGAAGCTGAACACGCCGCCGACGGCAGCCTTCCGGGCGCCGGGATTCGTGGAGGGCACCTTCGGCCTCGAGTGCCTGCTGGACGAGCTGGCGGCGAAGCTCGACCTCGATCCACTCGAGCTCCGCAAGCGCAACTACGCCGACTCGGACCGCGTGGACGACCGGCCCTTCTCCTCGAAGAACCTGCTCGAGTGCTACCGGCGAGCCGAGCCCCACTGGGAGCGCCGGGACGAGGTGCGCGCGCGTTCGGAAGGGTCCTGGCAACGCGGCAGCGGGATGGCGAGCCAGATCTGGTACGGCGGCGGCGGCCCGCCCTCGTATGCCTGGGTGCGCATCGGCTCGGACGGCCGCGCGACGGTCGTGACCGCGATGCAGGACATCGGAACCGGGACGAGGACGGCGATGGCCCAGATCGCCGCCGAGGAGCTCGGCGTTTCCCTCGACCGCGTGCAGGTCGCGCTCGGCGATTCCGCCCGCGGGCCGTACGCCTCGATCTCGGCGGGTTCGTCGACGACGCCCTCGATGGGGCCGGCCGTGCGCTCGGCCGCGGCCGACGCCAAGCGCCAGATCATCGAGATCGCGGCGCAGCGGTTCCACCTCGAGGAGCGCGTGCTCGACCTCAAGGACGGACAGATCGTCTCTTCGGACGGCGGCACGTGGCCCATCGAGGAGGTGACCGGCTTGCTCGAGGACGGGCAGATTCTCGGCAAGGGAGCGCGTGGCCCCAACCCGGCGGGCATGCGCGTCCTCACCTTCGGCGTGCAGGTGGCGGAGGTCGCCGTCGACGTCGAGACGGGCGAGGTGCGCGTCGAGCGGATCGCCGCGATCCACGACGTCGGCCGGGTGATCAACCCGCTCGGTGCGGAGAGCCAGGTCGAAGGCGGGGTGATTCAGGGGATCGGCCACACGCTCTCGGAGGAGCGGCTGATCGACCCGCAGTCGGGCGCGATCCTCACGCAGACCCTCGACGCCTACAAGGTGCCCACCATTGCCGACGTTCCCGAGATCGTCACGGACCTGCTCGACATTCCGGACGAGCATCTGACCAACCTCGGCTCGAAAGGTCTCGGCGAGCCGCCGATCGTCCCGACGGCCGCCGCGATCGCGAACGCGATCCGTGACGCGACTGGGGCCGACGTGCGCTCGCTGCCGATCACGCGGGAAGAGATGCTGCGGGCTCTGCGCGAGGCGAGGGAGAGAGAGCGTCTTGAAGCTCCAATCGCCTGAGAGCGTCGAGGCCGCGGTCGCGGCGCTCGGCAACGGCTCCGTCCCGCTTGCCGGGGGGACCGATCTCGTCCCGCTGCTCCGCGATCGCATCGTGGACGCGGACGAGCTCGTCCAGCTGCGCGAGGTCGTCCCGCGCGGGATTGACGGGGCGCGGATCGGGGCCGGCACGACGCTGGCCGAGCTCGAGGTCCACCCCGAGATCCCGGAGGCGCTGCGTGAGGCCTGCCGCCTCTCGGCCTCTCCCCAGCTTCGCTCGATGGGGACGATCGGCGGCAACCTGCTCCAGGCGACCCGCTGCTGGTACTGGCGCCTCAAGTTTCCCTGCTACCTGCACGGGGGCGAGCGCTGCCACGCGCGCGAAGGCCAGCACCGCGAGCATGCGATCTTCGGCAACGAACGGTGCGCGTCGGCGCACCCGTCCGACCCCGCGGCGGCGCTGCTCGCCTTGGGCGCGACGCTGCGAACCGATCGCAGGGAGCTGCCGCTTGGCGAGCTCTACCGCCTGCCGACGGACGACGACCGCGACGTCACGACGCTCCAGCCCGGCGAGCTGATCCTCGAGCTGAACGTCCCGAAGCCCGAGGCGAGCGTCTACCTGAAGGCGATGGACCGGCAGCGCTGGGCGTTCGCGCTCGTCGGCGTGGCGGCGGCGCGCACCGCCGACGGCGTCCGGCTGGGACTCGCGGGCGTCGCGCCCATCCCCTGGGCGCTGTCCTCGGCGGAGGAGCTGGATCAGGCGACGCCGCTTCCCGGGACGGCGTACAAGGTCGAGATCGCAAAGGCGCTCGTGAAGCGGGCGCTCGATCGCATCTGATCGCGGCGATCGTCCTCGCCGCCGGCGCCTCCACGCGCTTCGGCTCCCCGAAACAGCGTCTGCTCCTGCCCCGCGTGCTCGAACGCCTGCGCGCGAGCTCGGTCGACGAGATCGTGGTCGTGCTCGGCGCGCACGAGGTCGACACGGATGCGCACACGGTTCACTGCCCGGAGTGGCTACAGGGCCCAGGCGCCTCGCTCCGTTGCGGTCTGCGCGCGCTGCCGGCCGAGACGGATGCCGCCGTCGTCGTCCTCGCCGACGGGCCGGATCTCGCCCCGGCCGCGATCGAGCGCGTTCTGGCCGCCTGGCGTCAAGGCCATCCGATCGTCGCCGCGAGCTACGCCGGCGAGCGGGGCCATCCGGTCGTGCTCGATTCCGCCACCTGGAGCCGAATCCCGGACGAGGGAGCACGCGAGCTCGATGCCGTCCTCGTTCCCTGCGACGATTTAGGCCCTCCAGGGGACGTCGATGTTGCCGATGACCTGAACCGATGAGCGCGCCTGCCGTCCAGGCCACCACGCCCGAGCCGAGCGAGCAATCGCCGCTCGCGCGCGCGCGATTGCAGCGGAAGTTCACGGTCGAGCAGCTGGCCCTGCGGTCCGGTCTTTCGCCAGAACAGGTCGCCTGGCTCGAGGAAGGGCGTGTCTACCGCTTCCCCTCCACCGACGACGCCCTCGTCGCGGTCGTCCTCTACGCCACCGCTCTCGGGATCGAGGAGCGTGAGGCGCGCGAGCTCGCCGAGCTGCCGGTGCCCCCCGCTCCGCCATCGCCGCTTCCACGCGTCGTCGCGACGGCGACCGCGGGAGCCGCGTTGCTCGCGGGCCTACTGATCGTCGTCTTCACGGGCGGCCTCGACACCTCGAAGTCGGCCGGCCCGCCGCTCCCGCCGCCGTGGAAGGTCACCGTCGACGTCCTGAACGGCGGTGGCGACATCAACTTCACCCGCACCGTCGCCAGCAGTATCGGGGCGCTCGGCTATCGCATCCAGCGCGTCACGAAGGCGAATCGGTTCGACTACCGGGAGACGGCGGTCTACTACGAGCCGGGTGGCGAGCGGATCTGTGGGCATCTTGCCGATCAACTCGACGTCGACGCGCGACCGCTGCCGGGCGGGAAGAATCCGCGGCGCTGCGTCGTCATCGCCGGCCCGGCTCGCGGCGTCGGCTGAGAGATCCAAGCGCTCTGAGCGGTCAGTTCAGACGGACGCGCAGGCAAAGCCAGCGCCTCCTGGAGTCGGCGCCGCAAGCGGCGCCTCAGCGCGGCCCCGGCTAGAGGACTAAAAAAGCGGAGTCCGGAGCTCCGCCAGCTTTACCTTGAGATCGGGCGGCATCGGTTCGACGGCGGCCTGCCGAACGAAACGACGCAGGTCCTCTTCGAACCGGTAGCGCCTGCGGCAGTACTCGCACTGATCGAGGTGCGATTCCGCGAGCGCACGTTCTTCGTCGTTCAACTCACGATCGAGGAAAGGCTGGAGCAGCTCCTCGCACTTGTCGCACGGATCGACACCAATCCAGCCGCTCCTGCTCACGTTCCCACCGTTCGATCCGCCAGCTCGTGTTTCAGGATACGCCTGCCTCGATGCAGACGCGACATAACCGTACCAACCGGGATGTCGAGGATCTGCGCCGCGTCCTGGTAGGAGAAGTCGCCGATGTCGACCAGCACGATCACGTCGCGGAAGTCGTGCGGGACGGCCGAGAGAGCGCCGACCGCGTCATCCTGGGACAGGCGCTCGAGCACGCGCTGCTCGTCGGGATTCTCTTCGGGCGCCGCCTGCTCCAGCTTGTTGTAGAGGAAGTAGTCCCCTTCCTCGAGCGGCTGCATGTCCGGCGCGCGCTGCTGGCGCCGACCGCGGTCAATGTTGAGGTTCGTCAGGATGCGAAGGAGCCAGGCGCGCAAGTTCGTTCCCGGCTGGAACGACTGCCAGCTGCGGAAGGCGCGCGCGTAGGTCTCCTGCATCAGATCTTCCGCCTCCTCGCGCGATCCGACCAGCCGGCGCGCGACGCGGTAGACCTGATCGGCCAAGTCGAGTGCTTCCTCCTCGAAGCGAACACGGTCACGAGCGTCCTCCGCCAGCTTTCTTGCCTGTGTCTCCTCGGTTCCCGGGGTGGTCTCGCTCATCGCGGGCCACCCTAGCAACGTCCATTTCGCCTCAACGCCGAGACCCCTCGTTCCATTCCCGATTACTTCGGCCTCCGATTGGGTAGGCGTGTTGGAAAGAGAGCGAGAGGGAGGCAATGGAAGGCTACGAAGTCGTAACGAGCGACGATCACAAGCTCGGCCATGTCGCCGAGATCCGCGGCAGCACGTTGATCATCGAGCGCGGTCACGTCATGAAGACGCGACACGCCGTGCCGGACACGTTCGCCTACGCGGATGATTCCGAGAAGACGGTGCGCCTGTCCGTCTCCAAGGATCTCGTCTGCAACTCGCCCAAGGTGCAAAACGGCGAGCCGGACGAGCAGGCGATCGCCGAGCATTACGGACTCGCGGCCGGAGCGACGGCGCCGGAGACCGAAGGGTACGGCGAGTTCGTCGAAGACGACCCGGCCCGGACCGCGGAGCGGGACGCGATGCGCGCGGGCATCGAGACTCCCGAGCAGCAGCGGGCCAGGATCCGAGAAGGCTCCGAGGACGAGCTCGGCGAATCGCCCGGACTACTGGGCGACAGACTGAAGCGGTAGCGCTCGAAAACCTGCGTGCGCCATGGCCGCGAGGAGCGCCTCGCGGTCGGTTCGGTCGTCGTCCCACGCAAGCGTGACCTGTCCCATCAGGTTCGCGTTCGCGAACTCGAGTCCCTCGTGGCCCTCGAGCGCCGCGGCCAGCCGCTGCACGCACCGCTCGCAGCGGATGCCGCTCACCTGGATCGTCTCGGTCTGGACCATCAGGCGGAGGCTACCGTGCGCTCGACCAGGTCGGCGCAGACGGCGACGAGGCCCTCCGCGTGGCCGATCTCGAGCTGGCGGTCGCCCTCACACGTGTCGCCGTCCAGCGGCAGCTCGACGTCGACCTTCCGCCGGAGCTCGTCGAGGAGCTCGGGCGCCGTGACGAGCCGCTCTTCGTCGGGATGCACGAACTCGGCGCGCGGCCCGAACCGAAGAGCGGCCCAACGGTTCTGCGCGTACAAGCCGCGCGCGGCCGGGTCGTACGCACGGGCCGCCGAATCAACCGCATCCCTGCAGATCGCCTGAATAAGGGCGGCGAACGCGCCCGACAGCTCGACGCTGGTCGGCTGGTCCGGCATACGGATCTCGAGCGTCCCGAACTTGGGGTGCGGGCGCACGTCCCACCAGAAGCGCGTGTAGTCGTCGGCGAGACCGAGCCGGACGAACCGCTCAATGAAGCGCTCCCAGTCGGCGAACGAGCGGAAGGCGGGCGGGGCGCCGTGCCGCGGCAGCTGAGCGAGGATCTCGGCGCGGTTGGAGGCGAGGCCGGTTTCCTCGTCGGCGAGATACGGCGAGTTTGCCGAGAGCGCAAGCACGAGCGGCAGCCACGGCAGGACGCCCTCGAGCGCGCGCATGCAGGCGTCGGCGCTCGGCATCCCCACGTGGACATGGAGCCCGTTTACGCCCTGGCGCAGAGCCGAGATTCCCGCGTACTCGACGAACTCCCGGTACCGCTGGTCCGGCGCGATCTCCTGTTCCTCGGGGCGCGCGATCGGATGGCTGCCCGCGGCGGCGATGCGCAGGCCGTGCCGCTGCGCGAGCTCGTCCGCGGCCCTGCGTACCACCTTCAGCGCCTCGAGAGCCTCAGCCGGTGAGGCGCATTTGTCCGTGTTCAGCTCGACGACCCAGGCGAAGAGCTCGGTCTTCAGGCGGCCCGGGAGGTCGAGCTCTTCCGACTCCTGGACGAGGGTGGTCACCGCGGGCACAGGCTCGAAGGTCCGGCCGTCGACGATCATCACCTCCTCCTCGACGCCGACCGTGAACGCGTCGCTCCAGTTCTGGTCGACCATGCGGGGCGAACCGTAACGGGGAGTCCGTACGGCGAGACTGAGCGACGTGGACCTGTCGTTCACCGACCTGGCGATCGTGGCGGCGGCGGCGTTCGCGGCGCCGCTGGCGCTCGGGCTCGTTCCGGCGCTGAGGCTGCCGGCCGTCGTCCTCGAGATCCTGCT